>JBEGSP010000072.1:0-2509 GCA_041179845.1 Pseudomonadota bacterium | reverse complement strand
GGTTTGCCCAGTGTGCCAGAAGCGGCCTGATTTTTATCTCAACGGCTGTACCAACACACCGGGCTTAGGCCCGGTGTTTTTTTATTTAATTAGCTATTTCTGGGTTCGCATTGAGGACGTTTTAGCTAGGTCAGTTCGAGTCTCTGGCAAAATAACCAAATAAATACGATGATTCCTGGACCAAACATGCATGTTTTACTGGTAGAAGATGATCCGGTGCTGGCCGATGGCATTGCAAGAATATTGCGTGGCCATGACATGGCCGTGGATGTCGTGCATAACGGGGACGATGCCGATCGTGCGCTGCAAGCGCGTGAAATGTCGGTTGCCGTACTCGACATTGGCTTGCCCGGCATTGATGGTTTTGAAGTCGTACGTCGTTTGCGCACGCGCGGTAGTCAATTACCCGTATTGTTATTGACTGCGCGTGATGATGTGCAAGATCGTGTACGCGGATTGGAAATGGGTGCAGATGATTATTTAGTCAAACCATTCGCGGCACCGGAGTTAGTGGCGCGTCTAAAAGCGCTCGTCAGGCGAAGTAATCCTAGGCCAGTCGATTTGCAGTTGGGCGGTTTGCAGTTGGATCCGTTTGCACGTCGTGCCACCATTGATGGTTTAACGATTGAGCTGTCTGCGCGTGAATGGGCAGTGCTCGAATACTTGATGCAACATGCCTCACGAGTAGTCTCAAAGCAGCAAATCATTGATGCTATTTTGCCTTGGGGTGAAGAAGTGACGTTGAATGCGGTTGAAGTTTACATTTCACGCATACGCGCAAAAATCGATAAAGCCGGTATTTCTATCAAGACGATTCGTGGTTTCGGTTATATGCTGGAACAGTCTTCACGATGAGTTTGCGCGGCAAGCTACTGCGATGGCTAGTCATACCGCTGATGCTTGTGAATTTGGCCGGTGCCACGGCTATTTACTGGTTGGCCTGGCTACCTGCACAAACGGCTTTAGATCAGAGTCTGGCGGATGCAGCTTGGGCGCTCGTGCCCCACGTTCAAGAAGCAGGAAATTCGGTCGAACTGCAACTGACTCAGCAGGCAGAACAGGTTTTACGAGTAGACCATTTTGATGAAATTTTCTTCGTGGTTCGTGATATTCACGGCAAAACGATTGCCGGCGATCTTGATTTTCCAAAGTTGCGTGCTCCTGAAAGCATAAATACGTGGGTTGCTTATCTATCGAATATGCGTGGTGAAGAAATTCGCGCCATATCACTACGCACAGTTGTTGGTGGCGAGACGGTTCTCATCGGTGTGGCAGAAACGCGGGTAAAGCGACTCCAGTTCAAACTTCGAATTCTTCTCTCTCTGGTAGTTCTTGAATTATTGTTGTTGTTACTGATTCCAGCAGTTGTTTGGTTCGCACTAAATAAAGGCCTGTTGTCATTGGGAGAGTTGCAGCAAAACCTTGAACTTCGTAAAACCGACGACTTGTCTGAAGTGCCTTTGACCAAAGCGCCACGTGAGGTGGTGCCATTTATTCGCGCTATTAATGTTTTGTTGGCGCGAGTGCAGGATAGTGCTCGTGCAAAGCAAGACTTTTTGGCTAATGCAGCACATCAGTTAAGAACACCATTGGCGGGCTTTAAAGCGCAGCTTGAATGGTTGCAGGCGCATCATCGAGACGACCCCGATACGGCCCAATCGACAGCCTTGATGATGGTGTCCACAGAACGGATGGTTCGACAGGCTAACCAGTTGCTGGCACTTGCGCGTTCAGAGCCGGGAGATTTTGAGCGCAATCGTTTAGAGCGTTTATCGTTAGATGAATTAGTTTCAGAGTCGGTCCAAAATTTTGTCGATCAGGCGGCCAAAAAGACTATCGATATCGGTTTTGATTTGCGGCCTACCTACGTCAATGGTGATCGGTTTTTGTTAAAGGATTTGATTGATAATCTGGTAGACAACGCTATTCGTTACTCGCCAGAGGGTAGCGTGGTGACGGTGAGCTGTCTGCAAGATTCTAACTTTGGTTTGTTGAAAGTCGAAGATGACGGACCCGGAATTCCCGATACCCAAAAAGAAAAAATCTTTAGTCGTTTTTACCGACTAGATCAATCCCAACCGGGTAGCGGATTAGGTTTGGCTATTGTGCGCGACATCGTCAAAGATCATGAGGCGGTGATCGAAGTGTGCTCAGGTGCGAATGGTCGTGGCACAGTGTTTACAATTCGTTTTCCTGTCTGACGTCCTTCTCTTCAAGTCCACATTTCACGATTCGAGGCGGATGGTCAGATTTCATGGATAATTCGCTCTTCTAGTTACAGGCGGGAGCGTCGCTGGTGTACAGCGTCAAAGAAATTTTCTATACATTGCAGGGTGAAGGAGCGCAGACAGGCCGCCCGGCGGTGTTTTGTCGCTTTGCCGGCTGCAATCTGTGGTCTGGCCGCGAGGTCGATCGTGCATCGGCTATTTGCCAGTTTTGCGATACTGATTTTGTTGGTACCGATGGCGTATTGGGTGCCAAATACGAATCGGCCCAGGCCTTGGCTGCT
>JBEGSP010000071.1:0-5732 GCA_041179845.1 Pseudomonadota bacterium | reverse complement strand
ATTTGTTTAGTTGTGGCGGTTTTGTTTGTGGCGGATGCTTTAGATTTGCGATTGGTGACACCGATTGCCGGCTTGTTCGTGTTGGCTTTAGTGTCGCTGACGGGAAGTTTTATTTATTTGTTGAGAGAAGTGTTACTAGCCACGGAGTTTCAAGACAGTTTGCGACAAAGGATGATCCGAGACAATACGCCCTAAATCATTGTTCGATTAAACGGTCATAATCTGTCGCCACAGCGTGAAATTTTATAAATAGCGTATCAATTCACAGGTAGATTCAAACAAGGGATGGCCCGGTGTTCCGAAAGCATCGCAGATTGTTAGATGGTTAAAGCCATTAAGTAAAACATCATCACGATGATTTTCAAACCAGCTTTCTGCAATTAATTGATTTTGGCGTTTAAATTCTTCAGATTCGAGATCGCCCACTGAGGTTATAAAAGGAGCAGGATGCGACTGCGGCATCCAAGCGGGTGACAAATTATTGACGCGCTCAGCCGTTAATTGCAAATCATCCGCGACAAAATCGACGTGGCTCACCGCATCCAGATCAAATAATCCCGACATCAGTACACCCGCTTTGACTAAATCAACAGGCAGATCGCTTGACCATTCATCCCATTGCGCGGCCATCATCATGGCAGCTAAATGACCGCCGGCCGAATGACCCGCTACCACTATCCTTTCAGGGTCGTACTCATAGCGGCCGGCATTTCGATAAAGCCAAGCTAAAGCGCGTAACTGCTCTCGCGTAATGTCTTCAATACTTGCCGCTGGTGCGAGTGTGTAATTAGTCAATGCCACATTGAAACCTGCGTCTCTATAGCCCGGCACGACAAAGGTGAAATCAGACTTATCTAACGAACGCCACCAGCCGCCATGAATAAAGACGAGCAAAGGTGCTGAGCTTTTGTGCGCAGGATAAAAATCTAATCGTTCACCGACAGTTGATCCATACGGTACGTCGAGCAAACCAGCATGGGTACGGCGAACCAAGGCTGAGTCACGCTGCCAGCGCGAGAAAATTTCTGGGTGATCTGGAATAGAAGCTCGTGCGTTGTATTGCTGGCTGTAATAAGAAACGAGCGATTGCTTGGCGGCGGTTGTGTGGGACATTACGATCTCCTTTTTTTATATTTTTCAGAAGTGTAATGGGTTTCTTAGCCTGACATAGACTAGGCGGGTGCATTTGACGTTGACGTAAAGGTCAATCGTCGCCTAAACTAAACCTGTTTTGGTGCTCGCCCGTCGGTTCCGACGGGCAGTTAAACGGGAAACACGAAGCTTTAGCTCAGTCCATTTGCTGAGATAACGCCAACGTGTGCTGCCCCCGCAACGGTAAGCAAGCTCATGGTTCGCCATGCAGTCTGTTTCGAAAGCCACTGTGTGTTTATCGCATGGGAAGGCGAAATAGATCGCTTGTTAGCCCGGATACCGGCCATAACAGGTGGGATAGACGAATCGGGATGGTGTTCGTCGGACCGTTAATGCAGTGGGCTTCGCCCTGCACATTTTCGCCCGATAGTCTCGTTGTCTTTCCTGGTAGGTCGACCTGCGGGGAAGCGGGTGGACGGCTCCATCGTTCAAATACTATGAAAACTTTTTATACCCAACCGACGTCGGGTAAGCGTTTGTCGCTGCTCGTCTCCATTTTAGCTTCGGCTTTTTCTACCCAGGCATTTTCAGAAGAAGATAAACCCAGCTTGCCACCTGTGGTTGTTACCGCAGCACGAACACCGCAATTGCAAAGCGATGCTTTGCTCCATACAACGGTGATTACGGCTCAGCAGATTCGCGATAGTCAGGCAACGGATCTGCCATCCTTGTTATCACGTGAAGCGGGTTTGCAAATCACTCAAAGCGGCGGAGTTGGTTCAGCGACCGGTATGTTTTTGCGTGGTACAGATACTCGCCAAACTTTAGTGGTCATCGATGGCGTGCCGATGACTAAACAAGATGCGACTGGTACGGTCAGTATTGAACACATGATGCTCGATCAGATCGATCGCGTTGAAATCGTACGCGGTAATGTCTCCAGCATTTATGGCTCGGGTGCGGTAGGTGGTGTCATACAGATTTTTACCAAGGCGGGCACCGGTACGCCAGGATTTTCTGGTTCGGTAGAGGCGGGGGCAAGGAATACTCAGCGGTTGTCCGCTTCGGCCAGAGGAGGCGAGGACGGATTAAGTTATGGCTTGGTGGTCTCTGACTATGCCAGCCGAGGATTTTCTTCCTTGAACACCAGTCAATCGCCCTTGGCTAATTCTGACCGTGATGGGTATCGTAATCAAAGTGTGAGTGGATCGATTGCTAAATCTTGGTCTGATGGGCATCAGATCGGTTTACGCTTTATCAATAGCGTCGGCAAAGCAGATTATGACAGTGCTTACGGCTTAGCGACTGATCGACATGAAAGCCGGACTGCGGTTAATTCATTCACGGCGTTTAGTAATAATCGTATGACCGACAGCTGGACTTCACGGCTGTCATTATCAGAGTCGGCAGATGATCTCACCACGCGTGAGTATTCCACTGCCACGACCCGTAATCACTATCAAACGAAAACTCAGTTGGCTGAATGGAGTAATGAAATTGTTGTGTCGCCACAATGGCTAGTTACCGCAGGTGCTAATCGTCAGTGGCAGCGTTTCAGCAGTGAAGCTTATGGATCGAACGATGATTATCGACGCTCTACTTACAGTGTGTTTGGCGGCCTTCAAGGAACGATCGACCGTCATCAGTGGCAGTTCAATGCGCGTCAGGATGATACTGGCGGACTTTCGGCAACTACGGGCTATGCAGGCTATGGCTTTAAACTTGACCAGCACGTCAAGCTCATCGCCAGCCTATCGAATGCGTTTAGTGCACCGCCATTAGGTTATCTCTACGGTGCGTATGGCAATTCAGCATTGAAGCCTGAGTATGCCAGTTCGGTAGAAGCCGGTATTCAGTACAGTGATGGTCCAACTATTGTGCGCGCTACGGTGTTTGAGACGCGTACAACCGATCAATTCCAATGGGTATCAACAAGTTTCACTAATGTGAAAAAGACGCGTAATCAGGGCTTGGAAGTGAGTGCGATGCAGTACTTCATGACATGGGAATTGCGCGCTAGTCTCACTTTGCAAGATCCCATTGACTTAAGTACCGACGAGCGTTTAATACGTCGACCTTCTGTATTAGGTTCCCTAGGAGCCACCACTCAAATTGATCAATGGCGTATTGGTGGTGATGTGTCATACACCGGTTCACGTTCTGATACATCAACCCTTGCAGCATATTGGTTGGCTAATGCAACAGCCCGCTATCACGTCGATAAAAAGCTATCGGTATTCGGTCGTGTTGAAAATCTCTTAGATGCAAATTATCAAACTGCATGGGGCTATAACCAGGTGCGACGTGGCGTATTCGTTGGACTTAATTGGCAACCCTAAGAGTATGACGATATGAACCTTCCACCGCATAGGCTCACGTATGGTTTGCTCATGCTGGCATGCGTGGCTACCGCCGCGATACTTCTAGCGGGACTATGCGGTGCGACGGGATGTTCAATTCCAGCATCGACATCCGATGTGTTGTGGCAGCTACGCATGCCACGTGCGTTATCAGCATTTGCTGTTGGGGCCTCGCTGTCCTTAGCCGGTGCGTTAATGCAGCTGCTGTTGCGCAATCCACTGGCTGATCCTTATGTATTGGGTGTATCAGGTGGAGCCGCTGCGGGAGCGCTGGGTCTGACATGGTTCATTCCTGCTTCGTTAATGACTTATGGTCTGCATGTAGGATCATTAGCGGGCGCGCTGTTAGCGACTGTTTTACTGTTTGGCTTAGCGAGTCCTGAATTGATCTCTCGTCGTCAGCGACTCAGTGATGCTCAACCGGGTCTACGTTTAATTCTTACTGGCGTCATGATTGCCGCAGGATCAGGCGCATTAATCACTTTGCTGCTAAGCCTCTCCGATGACATTCATTTGCGTGGTGTTTTATTTTGGTTGATGGGCGATCTCGATGCTAGCGAGTTGTTATGGCCAGTCTGGCTGACGCTAATGCTTGCGGTGGTTTGGTCGCTACGTAATGCGTCGTCACTGAATGTTCTTGCTCATGGTGAGCTAACTGCGTTTCTAGTGGGCGTCTCTACACGTCAATTACGTGTTATGACCTTACTTGTGGCTGCCACCACTACGGCGGCAGCTGTCTCGGTGGCAGGAACCATAGGATTTGTTGGTTTGGTGGTTCCGCACGCTATGCGTCTGTTGATCGGTAATGATCAGCGAGTGCTGCTTCCCTCTGCTGCCTTAGTGGGTGGTGCAGCATTGTGTTTGGCTGATCTTGTTGCACGCAGCATTGTCGCACCAGTGCAGTTACCCGTAGGCGTGATTACGTCATTAGTGGGTGTACCCGTGTTTTTATTTTTACTGACGCGGAGTCGCTAATGCTGAAAACTCAACAGCTAGGCATTAGTGCAGGGCAGAGAAGCTTAATTACCGGACTTAACTGGCAAGTAAAGCGTGGCGAATTCTGGTGCGTGTTGGGTAAAAATGGCGCTGGTAAAACAAGCTTACTGCATACTCTGGCGGGTGCTGCTACACCGACGCAGGGATCTGTTTTACTTAGCGGACAAAACATAGCAGCATTAGATACGCTCACACTTTCGCGTAGACGTGGATTGCTGCTGCAATCGTATTCGGATGTTTTCCACGAGTCCGTATTTAACGTCGTTGCGATTGCAAGGACACCCCATCGATCGGGCGCACAGTGGGATACTGCAGCCGATACTGCGGCAGTTCGTCTAGCTTTGCAGTGTGTGAATCTGGAAGAAAAAATGAATTCAGACATTACCCAGTTATCGGGTGGAGAGCGACAGCGCGTCGGTTTAGCTGCGCTGATAGTTCAGTCGCCGGATTTACTGTTGTTAGATGAGCCTACGGCGCATCAAGATGTAGCCTATCAATTAAAGACGATGAATTTATTACGTGATTTGGCGCAGAAGCATGCGGTAATTGCGAGCTGTCATGACATCAATCAAGCAGCCCGATTTGCTACGCACATGTTGCTGCTGGGTGATCATCAGCATTGGCTAGGGCCGGTTGATGAGGTGCTTGAGGCGGAGCGCTTGAGTCAGGTATTTGGTTGTAGCTTTCGACGTGAAGGTGAAAGCTGGCAAATGCATTGATCAGTGTGTTGCTAAGTTTAGCTTGCAGGTGAGGGCCACAGCACCATCTGCGTACAGCGAAACAGGGCCAGTGTTTTACCGTTTGCAATAACGGTAGCATCCCATACTTGCGTCGTTCTTCCTTTGTGCACAGGCTTTGCATGACACTCAATGCGTCCATCACGCGCCGTACCAAGGTGATTACTCTTTAGCTCGATGGTCGTAAAGCTGAGCGCACCTACAGGAAGATTTAACATGCAGCCCAAACCGCAGGAAGTATCCGCCAGCATCACAATCGATGCGGCATGCAGATAGCCATTCGGTGCTAGATGGTGAGGCTGTACCTCGAAGCTTGCCGTTAGTCCTTGATCATCGGCGGCCGTGACTTCATAGCCAAGATAATCCGGTAAAGTACCTTTGAATTTCGCTTGAAACTCAGGTGAGTTCGTTATATCCATCACAAAAATCCTGTAGTTATTGTATAAATTAATTTCGTTGGACGGCGGATCAAAAGCTCAGCGAATGTGAAGATGATCGCGAGCCATCTCGATTTTTTCACAGAGTTGTGTTGCGCCTTCGATGACTC
>JBEGSP010000070.1:0-5224 GCA_041179845.1 Pseudomonadota bacterium | reverse complement strand
AAAAATTGGCAATGCACTTAGCGGAACAATTAGTGCGTGGTGAGTTAAACCAGTCAGCGCAAGTCATAGCGCGCTTGGTGGATAATTGTTTGCGTGAATTAGCAGCCAGCGGTGAAAAAGCCGTCATCGTTCATCTCAATCCAGAAGATCTCGAACACTACAGACCACTGAGTGCTCAATTGGGTGACAGCATTGTCTTGCGTCCCGATGCCTTGCTATCACGAGGTAGTGTACGTGCATCATTAGATGGTAGCGTGGTTGAAGATTTGATGGATAGGCGCGTTAAAGGATTAGGTAAATCACTGGCTCAGCCCGTGGCATCAAGTTGGCGTCCTGCACTGGCGACATCGAGTGCTAAGCCGACTGTTGCATCCAAGCCTGCTAGTACTGTTGCGCCTGTTACTGCAGCCACTTCTATTGCTGCAGCGGCGACGCTGGATGCTCAGGATGGTGAGCACGACAACGAGCACGACAATGAGCATGATGAACATGATCACCACGATGAATCGACACACGATGATGATGTGATGTTCGATGATATGCCTAATAATCACATCGATGATACCCAAGCCGACCGTAACGACGAAACGCATTCATGATTCATTTTTCTGATGTCGTCGATCATTTGATCGATCAAACTACAGCGCCACCAGCGGCCCACACGGGTACCTTGGTACGTTTAGTAGGCATGACATTAGAAGCGCGCGGCATCATGGCACCTTTAGGTGCTTTGTGTGAAATTGAAGGTAGTGGAGAGCACCGCGTCTCAGCGGAAGTTGTCGGTTTCAATGATCAAACCTTATTTTTGATGCCATTCACCGATCCCGTGGGTATAGGCCCCGGCGCAACGGTGAGGGTAATTACACATTCTTCCGAAGCGAAGCTTGGTCCTGCTTTATTAGGTCGTGTAATTGATGCATTTGGTCAGCCGCTCGATGGTATGCCAGCACCCGATTGCCCTGATCGTGTTCCTTTGTTAGGTGTGCCACTCAATCCTATGGAGCGTGGTCCGATCAATCAAGTACTGGATGTCGGTGTCAAAGCGATTAATGGTTTGTTGACCTTAGGCCGTGGCCAACGGATTGGTTTAGTGGCAGGTTCAGGTGTAGGTAAAAGTGTTTTGTTGGGCATGATTACGCGTTTTACCAAAGCCGATGTGGTGGTGATCGGTTTGATTGGTGAGCGTGGTCGCGAAGTGCAGGCATTCATTAACGAAGTACTCGGTCCTGAAGGTCGTGCGAAGTCAGTGGTAGTTGCCGCGCCAGCGAATATGTCGCCGGTGAGTCGCCTCAAAGCCACCCATTTAACCCATGTGATTGCGGAATATTTTCGTGATCAAGGAAAAAATGTACTCATGCTGATGGATAGTCTGACGCGTGTCGCACATGCCCAGCGTGAGATTGGATTAGCTATTGGTGAGCCTCCTACCTCAAAAGGTTATCCACCATCCGTCTTTGCTTTGTTGCCGAATTTGATTGAACGAACCGGTGTCGGTCGAAATGGTTATGGCTCAATTACGGCGATTTACACCGTCTTAGCCGAAGGCGATGATGCGCAAGATCCTATCGTTGATATTGCACGTGCATCGCTCGATGGTCAGGTGATGTTGTCTCGTGATTTGGCCGATGCAGCACATTATCCAGCGATTGATTTAAATGGTTCAATTTCGCGCGTGATGCAAAATTTGCTCAGCCCGGAAGAGCTCAAGCAGGCCAATCGATTACGTCGTTTATGGTCGCTGTATCAGCAAAACCGAGATTTGATTTCAGTCGGTGCCTATGAAACAGGATTGAATGCCGATATTGATCTAGCTATTTTGATGCGTAATCGATTAGAAGATTTTCTCAGACAAGATATGCATGCGGGTGTGGACTCCCAAACGACTCGCGGAATGATCAGTGAGTTGATGGCAGTTTAAGGGGCCATGCGACCCGGAGCTGATACTATCTTCCCATCATGAATAGAACTTGGACAGTGCTGCAGCAGCGCGCAGAAACCGCCACGCAAGAAGCGCAGGCGGCCATGCAGACTGCGCGCAACAAAGTCACCCAGCTCGAAGCCAGTCTGGCGCACATAGAAAAACTCAAAGTCGATTATCTCGAGCGCTATAGCATCGCTCAAAAAGAAGCACATTCCATCAGCGATAACATTGCTTATCGTCGATTCATTGATCATTTAAATGGCTTGCGTCATCGAGTGATGGTGCAATTGTCAGGGGCGCAAAAAGAGTTAGATGCCACCAAAGTCGCTTTAGATACCGCTCGCCGCGAGCAAGCTAAGATGGAAGCCATGGTCGAGCGTGAAGCGCGCAATGATGCCGCCGCCGAAGCCAAAAAAGATCAACGCGTTCTGGATGAAACGGGCATACGTCTGTTTAATATGAAGTCGTAACAAGCGCGCCATTCCTTTGCGAATCATTCCTTTTCGCAAAACTCCGCCGTCAAAATTATCCGCCTGCCGCACGGAACGAATCCTAGTTCTAGCTTGCTTTTGTGATCCGTTTTGCATTCACAAACCAAACGTCTCTGATAATCCAGTATCGTTTATGGTTTGAAGCATATATCTTCTGTGTTTTCAATTTGAAAAGGATGTTGGGCATGAGTCAGAGCGTATGTGTTGTTGGTGTGGGCATGATCCCTTTTGCAAAGCCGGGTGCGAGTGAGTCGTATCCCATGATGGGGGCTCGCGCGATTCGTGCTGCGTTAGCTGATGCTGGTTTGGATTACGACAAAATACAGCAGGTCTATGCCGGTTATGTGTATGGCGACTCGTGCTCAGGACAGCGTGCTGTATACGACGTGGGTATGAGTGGTGTGCCCGTTATCAATGTAAACAACAATTGCTCAACCGGATCGACGGCTCTGTGGTTGGCGCGTCAGGCGGTTGCATCGGGGGCCGTTGATTGTGCACTAGCCGTTGGCTTTGAGCAGATGAAACCCGGTGCTTTGGGAAATGTGTACGACGATCGTCCTTCACCGTTTCAGTATTTCGATGAGCGCAGTGCCGAATTAGTTCAGAACGCCGACATTCCTCTCGCATTGCGCTACTTTGGTGGAGCGGGTCTCGCGCACATGAATCAGTATGGAACTAAGCTCGCGACCTTTGCGAAGATACGTGCCAAGGCCTCACGTCACGCAGCGAATAATCCTTTAGCCTTGTTTAAAACCGTCGTGACAGAAGAAGAGGTATTGAATTCGCCCGTGTTGTGGCCAGGCGTGATGACACGATTAATGGCTTGCCCACCTACCTGCGGTGGTGCCGCAGCGATTGTGTGTTCAGAGGCTTTCGCTAAAAAACATAATCTCGATCACAGCATACGCATACGTGCACAAGCAATGACCACCGATACCCATTCTTCGTTTAAAGGTGCTGAAAACGATATGCGTCAACTGGTAGGCTATGACATGACGCATGCTGCTGCTACTCGCGTGTACGAAGAGGCTGGTGTTGGCCCGAAAGACATAGGCGTGATCGAATTACATGACTGCTTTGCACACAATGAATTGATTACCTATGAAGGTTTGGGACTGTGTCCTGAAGGTGGTGCAGAAAAATTTATTGAAGATGGCGACAACACCTATGGCGGTCGCTATGTGACCAATCCTTCGGGGGGATTACTTTCTAAAGGTCATCCCTTAGGTGCTACAGGATTAGCGCAGTGCACAGAGTTAGTTAGTCAGTTGCGCGGTACGGCTGAGCGTCGTCAGGTTGAGGGTGCGCGGTTAGCGTTGCAGCACAATCTGGGCTTGGGTGGTGCGTGTGTCGTTACTTTATATGAGCGTGTATGAGTGTGAATCATAATGTGACTGAGGGCGTGAATGCTCGCGGTGATGAGAAGGACGCAGACACTCGTGGCCCGCTCGCGGGTTACCGGTTGATTGAATTTGTTGGATTAGGTCCGGGTCCTTTTTGCGCCATGATGTTGGCCGATATGGGTGCGGAAGTTATTCGCATTCATACAAAAAATGGAAAACCATCGCTCGATTTATTAGATACGCGTTTTGATGTTATGGCTCGTGGTCGACGATCACTGGCGATCAATTTAAAACAAGCGGGTGCAGTTGATCTTATGTTGTCGTTGATTGCGAAAGCGGATGGCTTGATCGAAGGATTTCGACCCGGCGTAATGGAGCGTTTAGGTTTGTCTCCGGACGTCTGCTTCAAGCACAATCCGCGTTTAGTGTACGGACGCATGACAGGTTGGGGACAGTATGGACCATTGGCGCAGGCAGCAGGTCATGATCTGAATTATGTCGCTTTGTCGGGAGCATTACATGCCATGGGAAATGATCCTGAAACACCGCCACCGATTCCATTGAATTTAGTCGGTGATTTTGGTGGCGGCGGCATGATGCTAGCGTTTGGGATAGTGTGTGCTTTACTCGAAGCGCAAAAATCAGGCAAAGGGCAAGTGATTGATGCAGCAATGACGGATGGCACAGCTTTACTAACCGCGATGTTTAGAGGGTTTAAAGACGGTGGTTCGTGGAAGACCGAGCGACATGCGAATTTTCTTGATGGTGCTGCGCATTATTATGACAATTACCGCTGCGCTGATGGTAAGTATGTCAGCGTAGGTGCGATTGAACCGAAATTTTATGCATTGCTACGTGAAAAAATTGGCGCTACTGATCCGGTATTTGATGCGCAAGATGATCAAACACAATGGCCTGAACTGAAAAAAAAGATTGCCGCTATTTTTATCACGCGGTCACGCGATGAATGGTGCGCTTTGCTCGAAGGCACCGATGCCTGCTTTGCGCCTGTGCTCGATTGGGATGAAGCTTTAACGCATCCGCATAATCAGGCAAGGCAAACATTTATTCGTGTGGATGATGTTATTCAGCCTGCACCCGCGCCACGGTTTTCGCGCACACCTGCGCCTACCCCGGGGCCTGTTGCCAGCGCGGGTCAACATACAGAAGACATTCTGCGTGACTGGGGTATTGATCACGCAATCATTGCTGCATGTCGTTCGACGGATGCAATCTAAATGAAAATGGAGAAACTATGACGGCACTGGTAAAGCTACTTCATCATCCCGACGGCGTGGTCGAATGCGTATTGAACCGACCCGATAAGATGAATGCGCTATCGAATGACTTGATTGATGAAATCATTCGTGTCGGTGAATCGCTAGTGGTGGATAGCCACATTCGTGCAGTCATACTGCGAGGCGAAGGTCGTGCTTTTTGTGCTGGTATTGATCTTGAAAGCCTGCAGC
>JBEGSP010000069.1:0-5257 GCA_041179845.1 Pseudomonadota bacterium | reverse complement strand
AAAATTCTGCCTCAGAGGGATACGTTTCGGGAGCGGAATGAAGAGTCATATTTAGATGCGGTGCAGCATAAATCCAGTAGGTGCCTGAAACAACGAGCATACTTTCGGTGGATCGCATCATAGCAGCAGGCTTTTATCATCCGCTGCCGATTGCTCATCTGTAGGACGGTATCTTGCGGGTTCATGAAAATCATTAGATGCAATTCAGCGATTCACAGATGCTTAAGGAATGACTCACAGGCATTATTCATTTCGCTAGACCAACCCTTGGCTTAGCAAATTAATAATCAACATCAATTAGGAGATGGCTATGAACTGGACTACACCAGCAGCAACCGATCTGCGTTTTGGTTTCGAAATCACAATGTACATCGCCAACCGTTAATTCGGATGGTTAGCAGCCTTACCGCAAGGTTGGCTGCTTCAAGGGTTTTTAGAAAAAGACGACCATGAGGTCGTCTTTTTTTACGTCTAAAATTATTTTATTGATAATTTATTTGCAGTCGCCGGACTTATAGATGGTTTACTACGCAGCCTATAATTCTAAGCAACATCCCTAGCGAATAATTCCATGAGCGCCAACCACGCTGAGCAGATTGCAGAGACTTTTGAGCTATCGCATTTACCCACCGGGTTTCACGATAACCCCTACCCCATCTATCGAGCGTTGCGCGAGCATGCACCAGTAAAACGCTTAGCCGATGGTAGCTACTTCTTAACTCGCTACGATGATTTAGTCAGTATCTACAAAAATCCTAAGAGCTTCAGCTCAGATAAAAAATTAGAATTCAAACCCAAGTACGGCGATTCGCCACTGTATGAGCATCACACAACCAGTTTGGTGTTTTCTGATCCACCGTTACACACGCGGGTTCGAAAATTAATTTCAGGCGCACTAACCCCCCGCGCCATCGCAGGCATGGAAGAAGGACTGATACGCTTAGTCGATAGCCTGTTGGACCATATGGAAGAAAAACGCTCGACCGATCTGATTGACGATTTTGCCTCGGCCATACCGATTGAAGTAATCGGTAATTTGCTTGATGTGCCCATTGATGAACGCGGTCCCTTACGTGAATGGTCGTTAGCCATATTAGGCGCACTCGAACCAGTGTTGAGTGAGGATATGGCTGAGCGAGGCAATCGCGCTTTGACGGAATTTATTGAGTACTTAAATGACTTGATCGCACGCCGCCGCGTGCATCCAGGTAACCCCGAGGTGGATGTACTAACGCGACTCATACTCGGTGAAGCCGATGGAGAAAAACTCAGCGCTAAAGAGTTAATTCACAATTGTATTTTTTTGCTCAACGCTGGCCATGAAACCACGACTAATCTCATCGGAAATGGATTGGTTAGTTTGGCTGAATACACAAGCCAACGCGATCGCTTACTCAAACAACCCGAATTAATTAAATCGGCTGTTGAAGAAATGCTGCGCTACGAAAGCTCTAACCAGCTCGGCAATCGCATTACCACCGAAACTGTCGAGATTGGCGGTATCACCATGCCACCGCAAACGCGAGTCACGCTGTGCATCGGTGCTGCGAATCGTGATCCATCTCACTTTAACGACCCTGACATTTTCGATATAGCGCGCACACCCAATCGTCACTTAGCCTTTGCGAGCGGCACCCACGCGTGCGCTGGCATGAGCCTGGCACGACTTGAAGGGCAAATCGCGATTGGACGCTTCATCAATCGTTTTCCGAACTACGCTTTAGCAGGCCCACCCTTACGCGGTGGTCGCGTCCGCTTTCGCGGGTATCTGCAGATACCCGCCCTCGTTAAGGCAAGCTGACGCCCGACTATCGCTCGCTAGTACATTCCCTAGCTCGATTAGCTGAGCAGCTTATGTTCTCAGTGTGCTCTTGCCATTCCACTCGCCTGCACGCAGGAGACAAACTTCGCCAAAGAGCTCAGCGTGTCGTTCAGGCGCGTTAGGCTTGCGGAAAACTTCGTGCAGAGCTGCTCTCAGAAACTCGGCGTCATCATCATCTTGAACGAACCAACGCAATGAGGCCGGAATCGACTTCAGCATCGCTAGGTCGTTATCAAAGACTTCCATGAATGAAATTTCTGACATGCCGCTATCGCGTGAAAGCGCGGCATTACGAATGAAGTCAGCCCCTTCAGAACACTCTTGTTTGCTCAGTGCATGCGCACTGGCGAGTTGAGGACAAACCAGACAAACTGCCAACAGGATAGGCAACGACCTGAGGCAGCGCAACAGCAATGCTCGGACCATATCAACCTCCTCATGTGGGAAGAATCGGTATGATTTTAGTCATGTGTCTGAAAAAAAAGCACGCTGCAATGCATCAAGCGTGATTCATAGGCGCGTTGTCAGGCTGCTCGGTCTTTGTCGTCGCTATTTAGCTCGTCAACAGAAGGAAGATAGTCCAACTCTAACTCTGCCTTATCGACTAGTTCTTGCGGCAATTCCTTCTGCACGGCTACACCCAAGCGTTCAAAATCCTTGGCGCGCTTAATCAGGTTTCCGCGACCACTATAAAGCTGCGAATAGGCCGTTGTGTAACTCGCTTTTGCTGAATCGAGCTTACGGCCTAAATCTTCCATGGAGCTGATGAAACCCAAAAATTTTTGATACAACTGTGAGGCACTATCAGCCAGCTCTGCGCTATGCGCATTCTGATGCTCGAAACGCCACAACTGACGCACGATATTTAAACTAGTCAGCAAGGTGGTCGGCGTAGCAACTAATACATTACGCTCTAACGCTTTTTGAAAAAGCTGCTCATCGGCGCGCATGGCTTCAACAAACGCTGATTCGATAGGTATAAACATAAATACCATGTCGGGTGAGTTCAATTCGCCCAAATCAAAGTAACGCCGATCTGCTAACTCAGTAATGCGGTCCGATACTGCTTGCACGTGTTCGCGAAGGGCTGCTTTACGATCGATTTCATCATCAGCATTCACATAGCGGGTATAAGCATTTAAGGACACTTTAGCGTCAATAATCAAATGCTTTTGTTGGGGAAGATAAACAATCACGTCTGGCCGCTGTCTGCCCGACTCGGTTGTGAAGCTGACTTCGCGTCGATAATCACGATCGGCTTGAAGGCCAGAACGAGCCAGTACATTTTCAAGGACTAACTCGCCCCAATTACCTTGCATCTTGGATTGCCCTTTTAGGGCAGTTGCAAGACTATGGGCTTCTTCTGTCATCTGACGATTCAGTTCTTTTAACTGCGTCAGTTCAGTTTTAAGTGAAGCCTGTTGCTGCGCATCTTGGTGATGCATTTCTTCGACGCGTGTTTTAAATTCTGTCAGTCGTTCACGAAACGGAGTCAGTATCTGACCAAGACCTTCGAGATTTTGTTCAGTAAAGCGTTTCGATTTATCCTCGAAAATACTGTTGGCGAGATTTTTAAATTCATCAGTGAGTGCTTTACGACTGGTCTCACTCATTTCACGCAGTAGAGATAGTTTTTCTTCCGCCTGACGACGCTCTTCTTCTAGTCGCGTGGTGGCGGTTGCTAGCTCTCGACCCAGTGTCGCTAGCTGCTCATGTAATTGTTGATGGGTGCGCTGGGCCTGAACCAGCTCAAGTCGCATGCCATCCTGATTGAGTTCTAACAGGCGCAAGCGTTCGCCACGAGTTGCTAACTCCTGTCCGTAGCGAGCCTTGACGACAAGCCAGGCGAGCAAGGCACCCGCGCTGGCGGCTATCAAGACCAAGCCGATCGACTCAAGATTCATGGATGACTCCAATAGAAACAGGATTCCAGTGTAACAGCAGGAAAGCAGCGTTTTTTCTAGCTATCGCGCTAGTTTTTCTGTAAGGGAAGCACCTACATTCATCCCAAAAACACTCGTTGACGGACTAAATTAAGATAAAATTTCTAATAAATTCAAAGGGTTGTAATATAACTAGCTCGTAAAGAGCAAGACTGAACCAATGAGTGATAGTAGTTGACAATCTAAATGCGAATTATTATCATTCATAAAAATCACTGAACCGGAGAGCCGCCCCATCATGAATTTTCGCGCCCTATTTGCTGCCCTACTGTTTGTCCCCCTATGCGGCTTTGCCGCTGACACTGAGTTTACGATAGTGATCAAAGATCATCATTTCGTGCCCTCTGAAATACGCGTGCCTGTAGGACAAAAAGTAAAGCTGATTGTGGAGAACCAAGATGCCACGCCAGAAGAATTTGAAAGTCATGAATTGAATCGCGAAAAAATTATCGCGCCAAAATCCAAAGCGAGTATCTTCATTGGCCCGCTCAAAGCAGGTAAATACCCCTTCTTTGGTGAATTCAATCAGGCGACCGCTCGTGGCGTCGTCATCGCGGAGTAAACCATCATGTTTGGTCCAGCCATCATCATTTTCCGCGAGACGCTCGAAGCCGCATTGGTACTCGGTATCGTTGCGGCAGCCACACGTGGCGTCGATCGTCGCGGATTGTGGTTATGTTTAGGTGTTTTGGCTGGATTAATCGGATCGGCTGTCATTGCGGGTCTGACAGAAACGATCGCTCAGTTAGCCGATGGTAGTGGTCAAGAGTTGTTTAATGCAGCTGTACTCGGTGTTGCGGTGCTGATGCTCGCATGGCACCACATTTGGATGGCTTCACATGGTGCAGAATTGGCGCGTGATGCGCGTCATCTCGGCACGGCCGTTAAAGATGGTCAACGTGAACTCTCAGCTATTGCCATTTTGGTAGCGCTAACGGTGTTACGTGAAGGCGCTGAGAGTGTTTTGTTTTTACATGGCATGGCCATGGGTGGTAGTAGCAGCCTGACGGACATCTTTGCTGGTGGTGCCTTAGGTCTGGCCGGCGGCGCGGTGATAGGCATGATCATGTACTTGGGCCTAATGCGTATTCCACTACGTTGGTTTTTCTCGGTAACAGGCGCATTGCTGGTGTTGCTGGCTGCTGGTTTGGCGGGACAAATGGCGCGCTTCCTGATTCAAGCTGACCTTATTCCAGCATTAGCTACACCTCTCTGGGATACCACGGCACTACTTCCAACAAAATCATTACTCGGCTCTATCCTGCATGTGCTGATTGGATATGAATCTGCGCCTAGCGGTATGCAAATTCTTTTTTATGCCGGTACGCTGGCAATCATAATCTGCTGTTCTGCGTTAGTTAAGCGTCATCAGTCAGAACAGCTTTTAAAACCAACACAAGCGTAATCACCATGAAAAAAATTATAGTGACCAGTTCACTGGTCCTCGGGGGTTTCTGCGCGTCAGTGTTTGCTGGACCTAACGAATATATCT
>JBEGSP010000068.1:0-2993 GCA_041179845.1 Pseudomonadota bacterium | reverse complement strand
AAATAGACACCAAAAAAGAAATAAACCAGACACAGTAATAAAAACCTTCTAAAAAAATATCATTAAGCGTTCCGAGAAACACCATCAGCGAAAGGAACAAACCCAGAGTCGCTGTCGTTTGAATCCATTCCGTAAATGCGCCGCGTTTGTCATCCGGCGCATGCTCAGCAACGTAGGTGGCGGCGCCACCGTATTCACCACCGAGTGCCAGACCTTGCAAAATACGCAGAGTAATCAGAATCACTGGAGCTGCGATACCGATGCTCGCATAGTTAGGCAGCAGTCCGACGATGAATGTCGATGCACCCATAATCAAGATGGTGACTAGGAAGGTGTATTTACGTCCCACCATATCGCCCAAGCGACCAAATACGATGGCGCCAAATGGACGAACCAGAAAGCCCGCAGCAAACGCTAGTAACGCGAAAATAAATGCGGTGTTCGGATCAGTGCCTGCAAAGAATTGCTTGGCAATGATGGCGGCAAGTGACCCGTATAAATAGAAGTCATACCACTCAAAAACAGTACCCAGCGAAGAGGCGAAAATAACCTTCCGTTCTTCAGCTGAGATGCCTTGTGCTTGCGCATCGGCAGTAGCCATGATATCTCCTTAGTATTTTTACAATTATAGTTGCGCGAGTGCAATATCGCACAATGGGACTGAGTGTAGGGACAGAAGCTTACACACAACTTGCTGAAAACTTACAGAAACTTACGCGAAGCCCCATCAGCAAAGCTCGATTATCGAACGGTCGTGCTCTTAGCTGTGATATTCTCGGCCAAAGCCTTTTGCTAGGGTCACTATTCCATCGCAAAGTTCGTCAAACTAGCGGAAATTATGGAAATCTAGAGCCTAGGCGCGACACAGGCACTACTGTTGCCGACGATAACAAAACAACACTATTGGAGACTCCTATGACCGACGCCGTCATCGTATCTACTGCACGCACGCCTCTCACCAAATCTTGGAAAGGCGCATTCAATATGACCCACGGGGCGACCTTGGGTGGGCACGCTCTGCAAGCGGCTATCGCTCGCGCAGGCATTGAAGCAGGGCAGGTAGAAGATGTGATTATTGGCTGCGCCAATCCTGAAGGTGCAACGGGCTTCAACATTGCACGTCAAATTGCGTTGCGCGGCGGCTGTCCAGTGACGACCTCTGGCATGACCATTAATCGCTTCTGCTCTTCAGGTCTGCAAACCATTGCAACAGCAGCGCAGCGCGTGCTTGCGGGCGAAGGCGACATTTATGCTGCAGGTGGCGTTGAATCGATCTCGTGCGTTCAAAACGAAATGAACATGCACATGGTGAACGACTCCTGGCTGAATCAAAACAAGCCAGAAATTTATTGGCCCATGCTGCAAACCGCTGAGACGGTAGCTAAGCGATACAACATCGCGCGTGATCGTCAAGATCACTATGGTGTGCAGAGTCAGCAGCGTGCCGCAGCTGCCAGAGCCGCAGGTAAATTCGATGATGAAATCGTTCCACTCACTACGACGATGGCCGTCGCAGATAAAGAGACTGGCCAGATTATTACGCGCGAAGTGACTGCATCGGCTGATGAGGGTATTCGTGCCGATACTACGTATGAAGGCGTGTCACAAATTCGTACCGCCATTCCCGGCGGTGTGATCGCCGCAGGGAATGCCAGCCAATTTTCGGATGGCTCTTCAATTGCGATTGTCATGAGTGACAAAGCCGCCGCCGCTGCCGGTAAAACTCCGCTAGGTATTTTCCGCGGGTTTGCTGTGGCGGGATGCGAGCCTGATGAAATGGGCATTGGCCCTATCTATGCGATACCTAAGCTGCTGAAAAAAGCAGGCTTAAAAGTAGATGATATTGGCCTGTGGGAGCTGAACGAAGCCTTTGCCGTACAAGTATTGTATTGCGCCGATACGCTGGGAATTCCTATGGACCGTTTAAATGTGAATGGCGGAGCGATTGCGGTTGGCCATCCTTACGGTACCTCTGGTGCACGTTTAACCGGACATGCACTAATCGAAGGTAAGCGTCGTGGGGTTAAGTATGTTGTCGTCACCATGTGCATTGGCGGCGGACAGGGTGCCGCTGGTTTGTTTGAAGTTGTCTGATAGCGTTAAACACTTCTGACGCTGCAGCAATCTCGCAATGGCATCAACTATTTTATCCAGACGCGACCTGGATTTTCTTCTCTATGAATGGCTGGATGCTGAATCCTTGATTCAGCGCCAGCGCTTTTCAGAGCATAGTCGCGAAACCTTTGATGCCGTTCTCGATCTGTGTGAGCAATTAGCGACCGATAAATTCGCTAACCATAATAAAAAGTCAGACCAAAACGAACCTCACTTCGATGGTGAGCGTGTTCATATCATTCCCGAAGTGCGTCACGCACTGGATGCATTTACTGAAGCAGGTCTCATCACCGCCGGGCACGATGCCGAACTCGGTGGTATGCAACTACCTTGTTTGCTTGAGAAAGCAGGATTTGCTTGGTTCAACGGTGCAAATGTTGCGACCTCTGCCTACCCCATGCTCACCATAGGTAATGCCAACACGCTATTGAAATGCGGATCAGCACAGCAAATTGAGCAATTTGTAAAACCCCTTTTGGCTGGACGTTTTTTCGGCACCATGTGTTTATCCGAGCCACAGGCCGGTTCAAGTTTGTCTGACATTCTCACTCAAGCGATTGCCGAACCGGATGGCAGCTATCGCCTACGCGGCAATAAGATGTGGATCTCGGGAGGAGAACATGATCTCTCCGAAAACATTATTCATCTGGTGCTGGCCAAAGTCCCTGATACCAATGGCAAATTAATCCCCGGTGTTAAAGGGATTTCTTTATTCATCGTTCCAAAATTTTTAGTCAACGACGATGGCTCATTGGGTGAACGCAATGATGTTGTACTCGCAGGCTTAAATCACAAAATGGGCTATCGCGGCACCACCAATTGCTTACTCAATTTTGGTGAAGGAAAACACCAACCGCATGGCAAGCCCGGAGCCGTCG
>JBEGSP010000067.1:0-5686 GCA_041179845.1 Pseudomonadota bacterium | reverse complement strand
GTGGGGCCATCATAGAAATACATTCTATGATCGTCGCCTCGCCAATTGATATGAGTAGTGGTGGCATAGGATGATCTGATTTCGGCGCGTGCGCGTTTGATATGTTGAATGACTCGCGTTTCGTCGAGTATGTCGAAATAATATTTATCAGCCCAATACGCACCCATGCAAATGCCTAGGTACTTACCTCCCAGGCTGAGAAATTTTTTAATGTCATCTAGGTTGGCTTTCAAAAGCGATCCAAATGAACTGGCGTCGCCTACACCACCCGGAAACACCACTAATTCCACATTGTCAAAAAAATCATCCGGCAATTTGTGCTTGGTGAAAACTTTGATGTTGTAGGTGGGGGCAAGCGCTTTCATGATGCCATTGACAGACTCAATGGAACACATGGGATGGTGCACGAAGATAGCGATATTTTTTTTCACAAAATGAATTCGGGCATGCAGTAGAAGCGTTGCCTCTGGCCGCTGTATCGATCCCAGACTGGCCGAGTTTTCTCAATGCGGGTCACATACTACCTCTATTTTTCCCTAGCCTGGCAAGACGGCACTTCCTGGGTTTGGCCCTAGTTAGCGCGTAAGACGGGAAAAATTAAATTACTATTTAATTAATACCCATTTACTACTTTTCATAGCATTTAGTCGATGGTTTGCCCCTCGGTACAGCTTGTCAACGGCAAAAAAAGTAGGAGTATTAGGTACGAACTGCAAGGCATAGGTAGTTGACGTTAATTAGTTTTGTGCCCGCACGATTACATAGTGTCTAACGAGGTCGGCCATGTTGGGAGTCCTTCTAAAAAATAGGCGTGAAGAATTGGGGATGACTACCCAGGATATTTCACGTATGACTGGCATGCCAACAAAATACGTTATCGCTCTCGAAAATGAGCAATTGGAAAAGTTCATTGGTGGTAGTAGAGAGGTAGAGCGCTTGACCAAACTGTATGCGCGCAAACTGAACATTCCAGTGGACTCTGGTTTACTCAGTAAACTAAGCAAAAAAACTGATTCGGCCAATGTGCAGCCTTCGGCCGAAGTCGCTATTCCATTATTTCTTTTGGTTACATCGAAAGATAAAAAAACTAAGCCAAAATTGCCTAGATGATTTTTAGTTTTTATAGCGAATTTATATCACTCACTATCTTTCGGTCTTAGATTACGCATGACGAATCTAAAATTAATTCAAGCAGATGCTGAGGCAGATATCAGTATTGGAATGCTACTTAGGCAAAGGCGTGAGGAGTTAGTTTGGTCGGTTCACGAGGTTGTTCGCAAAACGGGTATACCTAAGCATGCGATTACAGCGATCGATCAAGAAAATTATTACTTCTTTTGGGGTAATGCGCCGGTACTCGATAGCTACATTCGGCTGTATGCAAAAAAAGTGGGTTTCTCTCTCCTCATGCACGAGCACTTGATTGCTTAGGCCAAAAATTCAATTAAGCCAGGTAATCCTGGAGTTGAATTTATTTATGAAGCTAAGCTGGGACGTTAGTTAGTCGTAGCTCAAACATCGCCTATTGACGGTTAGCTAGCTGTGTGAACGATAGATGGGATAGGCGCTTCTTTTATTGGTAAATTCACCAGTGCTGCGAATACAGCTAGGGCAATATCTGCGTACCACATCAATGTTAGGTCGCCATAATTAGCAATCGCCAGACCGCCTAACCAAGCACCTAAAAATCCACCGATTTGATGCGATAACAGTGTCAGGCCAAAGAGCGTTGCGAGGTATCGAGCTCCGAAAAGCTTTCCAACCAAAGCAGCGGTGGGTGGGACGGTGGCCAACCATGTAAATCCTAAGCCGGCAGCAAAAATGTAAAAGACCCATGCTTCTTTGGGCATCAGTAAATACCAAATCACCAGCAATGCTCTGGAACCATACATCGCGCAGAGAATATATTTACTGCGAAATCGGTTGATGCAGCTACCGATATACAAACTACCACCGATGTTTGCTAAACCAATGATCGCAAGTGACCAGCTAGCGACGGAGGGTGGAAGACCACACAGATCGACTTCACCGGGTAGGTGCGTCACTAAAAATGCAATGTGAAAACCGCAGGTAAAAAACCCCGCATGTAGTAATCCGTAACTCGGTGATTTCAATGAATCACGCAGCGCTTGTCTCAAGCCACCGGTGGTGTCGGGCGGTTTGTGTGCAGCGGTAGTGTGGTCAGTAAGCTTGCCGACTAAGGGCAGAGCCGCAAGCGCGAGTATAGCCATGGCCCACATGGCCGACATCCAGCCAAACAGTTGAATCAATTTTTGGGTGATGGGTGCAATCACAAATTGGCCCAGTGAGCTGCCCGCGTTAATGACTCCCGATGCGCTACCACGCGCTTCGGCAGGCAATCGCTGAGCGACAACGCCCATCAGTACAGAAAAGCTAGCTGAGCCTGCGCCGGCCGCCGACAAAATGCCGAGTGTGATGGCGAAGCCTAAGCCGTCAGTCATAAATGGGGTAATAGCCGTTGCGATAGCAAACAGCAGCACGCCGCCAAGCAGCACTGGGCGCGGCCCCCAGTGATCGGCCATCGCGCCAGCAATAGGCTGGAAGGCTCCCCACACAAACTGCCCAATGGCCAGAGCGAGACTGAGGCTGACAATGCCTAACCCAGTGGAGGTGTTCATTGGGCTTAAATACAGCCCGGTGGATTGGCGTATGCCCATCACAATCAACAGGATACCGGCAGCAGACAGTGTCAATGTCATTACGCCGGGCTGGCGCAGATGTTGAAACATAGTTTTTTAGAGCGTCAGCAAAGTGGTTATGAATACGATGGTTGTCGAATTAGTATACACAAGCTGATACGTCTATCGACACTCGCAGAGTTTTAGTGATTTGGACCGTTGGTTTTGAATCGAATTATTAGCCATTCTTCGTGAAGAAATGATTGAATCGGTGCCGTGGTCAATGTTTGAGACTTCGCAAAGCGCCTTTTGCAAGGCCGAGTATCTTGAAACAGCGATCTACCTGATTGGTGCTTGGCCCTCTTGTTTAGGCAATGGTAAAGCGCTGAGATGAAGGTTCAAATCGTATAGCCCCAGATTCCAGAGAATCCGGGGCTATTTTTTTAGTTTAGACTTGTAGTGAAAACATCAGCTCAGGTCTGCTATGACAACTACTCGCTTTTCTGACACCTATTTAAATACAATCACACTAGCGGCACATGATTCCCCGCGCAGGCGTCAAAGTCGCACAATTCACGTAACAACGGACGATCCTTGTCAGCGCTTGTTCAATGCGATTGAGATAGATAGCTACGTTCGTCCGCATCGTCATAAAAATGATCCTAAGGTTGAAACGCTGTTTGCTATCAGAGGTAAATTTCTACTGGTTACTTTTTCTGAGCAAGGAGAGATTGAGGAAGTTATTCCTTTTCATTCTGAAAAATATCAATCTATTAGTGACTCGGGTGTAGGTGTAGAAATTCAGGTAGGCGTTTGGCACACGATTATTGCGACCGAACCGAACTCCATACTGCTAGAAGTGAAAGCTGGTCCTTTTAATCTAGAGCTTTCTAAAGAGCCCGCACCATGGGCGCCGGCTGAAGAGACAGAGGCAGGGCAAGCATATCTCGCACAATTGAAAAAACGAATCGGAAGTAGATAACGTTTGCTCACGTATCCACGCTAAGCAAAAAATATAAGCTAGCTGAAACGTAGTGTCAGCTAATTATCATGATTAAATTTTATCGAGCGATAAAAGCAGAAGGTTCTACCGTACTGCGCGCACTGGTTTTTAAAGGCATGATCAATCCCATCAATTTTGCGCCATGTGCGACCAATAAATCACCGTAAGTGATATCGCCATGTATGACGGCCGTTTTGCGAAAGATAGCTCTTTCTGTTGCCATCACATTGCCTTCGACTTTGCCTTCAACCGTCACTTGATAGGCGCTGATGTCACCGCTAATCTCGCCAGTCTGGCCAATAAAGATTTGTACTTTTTTTTCAGGCGGGGCTTCGATATTCCCAAAGACTTTACCGTCAATGCGTGTACTACCCGTGAGGACTAATCGCCCGTGTATTTCAGAGCTTTCGCCGATCAAGGTATCGAATTTTTCCGAACTTTGAAGAAGGTTATTGGAATTTTTCAATGAAAACATCCGCGGGCCTTCAGAAGATACGTTTACAAA
This sequence comes from Pseudomonadota bacterium, assembly GCA_041179845.1. GTDB lineage: Bacteria > Pseudomonadota > Gammaproteobacteria > Burkholderiales > Burkholderiaceae_D > Pernthalerella. Next base: position 1,539 of record JBEGSP010000067.1, on the reverse strand, counting down.
TCATGATGTCATTACGAAAAGAGTGCTGGTTGGTATTTTAAAAACATGCAGACTTTGCCGTGAATTATTTCTTTTTTAGTCAGGCCAAGTCTTATTTCTAGACCGTACCATAGTTTGCTGCAAACGGTAGCTATGGCGCATGCAAATTCGTTTGGAAATTCAGTTAGAGCGATGAGGTGCGCATTCGTCTGACCGAGTATGAAGTTTGAACTCTTTGATGAGATCTATTTTTTGCACAAAAGATTAAAAAAGTCTTCCTCAGGCGAATTACGCTGAAGGATTTGCCATTTACCCCCAGCGTCACTAGAAACGACGGGCTTGCCTTCACCGTTTGAGCGGCTGTAGCTATAGGACATAAGCTCGCGAGTGCTTTTATCGCTGCAGTTTGCCTGCATCAGGTATTTGACTGACTGAATTTCTTGAGCGCGGCTTTTATCGGGTTTGCCGTAATTAATCAAAATCCAGACCGTGCGAGTATCCGTTTTACTGATGGTCGCGGTATCGTAATAAAAATTATCTCCAATTTCGTTTTGAGATAACTTAACCCAAGCAGCGGAAGCAGTAGAAGATAAGCTAATGAGTAGCAGTGCGCAGATGGCTTTCCCAATCATCAAATTATTCCCTAATTTTTATGCTTTGCTACTATTGAAAAATAAGAATCACGCAAATCTTCGTTTGATTTTATCGCAGCGTCATATCCTAGCGCGTAATAGTAAGTGCAAAGTGTTAGGCGCAAATGGTCCTGTGCCTGAACTGAGTTACGCAGATCAGAATAATTTGGAAGGAGTAAACCTCAAGCCAAAAGAAATCCAGCGATTATCTCTATTACCGCTAGCCGCGCTTCCTAACGTTGTGTCGACCTGCAGTAATTGTGGAATCAGAGAGAATCTCCCTCCAGCTTGCCAATAGGTGTGAGGATTAGTTTCCCCAAAGGCTTCGACTAACCAGGTTACACGCTCGTTGACATTCCACTCGGTGCCCACACCCCAGGTTGCCAGATTTTTTTCTGTGCTGCGCTCCTTCAGCCAACCTACGTTGAGATGCATAACTAGCTCATCGTCAGCGAATGAAGCTGAATACGGTAAATAGATATAGCTGTTGCCGAATAAATTAGGCCCCGGGCTAACTGCGGGATGACGGACCGTGCCAGCGGCTAGACCAAACCCATAACTATTTGTTTCTAACTTACGAATCAACGTCTTGGCCTGAAAAATATAGTCATCTGCGGATTCGACACCCGAAGCTGCATAGAACGCGCGCCCTTGTCCCAAGGTTAGCTCTAAGTTACCGGTAGGGTTACAGGCGGGGAGCGCCCAGACCTCGGTGCTGGTGCGGTATATCCTGGTCCAACTTTCAAGCTGGCAGCTACCCGCTGTGGTCAGTCGTGCGTCGTCAGTCACGAAGGGACGAGCGGCCCAGACCATGTTCGTGACGGCGCTGAGAATAATAAAAATCAGCGTAAATTTTTTTTGCATAAATCAATTGTAGCGTGTGGTTATTGCCAGTATGTTACATAAGACGAGATCACATTATCAAATC
>JBEGSP010000066.1:0-7682 GCA_041179845.1 Pseudomonadota bacterium | reverse complement strand
TACTGATTTGGTAAGCCCACGGCAAAAAACTGTCTGAGGACGGCGCATCACGCAAAAAAAGTCCCACTGCGGCGGCTGTCAGCAGACACAGATAAAACGTTAGTTTGAAGTGATTATTCAGCCGCTGTTTCATGAGACTACGGATGACAGAAATTGTGCTCTTGCCATTTATGAATTATTCACAAGCACAAAACAAGGTGAACTATCGACCATGTTATGTGGCCATCAGGCGAGTTTAAATCTCAGGTGATGATTCTATTTTCATTAACCTCTGGAAAATAAGTTTAGCGAGTGCAGATTCATCACCATTAAAAGCTAATTCCATCGCATCGTAAATTTGTTCTTGTTCTAAATCCGAATAATCGAGGTGATATCCAGCAGCCTCGGTTAATTGTGAAATAAAGAGTCGTTGAACACGGCCATTGCCTTCTCGAAATGGATGGATGGCATTGATCTCTGAGAGGTAATAAGCCAAGCGCGCAGATAAGAGTTCTGCACTCAATCTTTTTAGCCAATTTTCATTTGCTAGCTTAGCAAATAGTATGGTTGCAGAATTTTCAATAAAGCGAACATTCGCGAAACGGCTGTGGCCTCGACTAATATCTACAGTGCGAATTTTTCCAGCCCATTCATAGACGTCTTGAAAAAGCGAAAAATGAATGAGTTGTAGGTGCTCCAAATCGAACTTGCCGGGTACCGGACTTTCCAAGATTTGAATTGAGCGCAGAGTAGATAACTCACCCTCGTAGGCATCTAATTCTTTTGCGTCGATTATTTCTGCTTTGTTTCGAAGTACGTCAGTACCTGGGTAGCAGTAGGTGTCATCCGCGTCGTAGCGTGACATAGCGTTGTTTAGTTTCTTCCAGCAATTCGGTAATATTTTTTTTGCCTGAAACGTAGTCGCTCAAATTTTGCTCTAACTCTTTGGTCGGAACAATACCCTCAATACGCCCGGACGCCACGGCGTTCGCAACGTTACGTCGGCGTAGTTGAGTTAGGGCGGAAGACTTAATTTGCATAAACTCATTTTAGTGGATTTGATCTTGATTTCCTAGCTAATTAAAGGACTCAAACTAGCGTATAAGGATCTGTTTAATTGTATTTATTAAAGAGAAATAAAGATCACTTCTAAAGCTGTATTTAGTGACGCGGGCTTGCAGAAAGCTAATCCAAATGAACAGGCCACAATCTTTCACGGAAAAACTAATGGTGTATACAGCTGACATTTTGCTTCTATAATCGCCATGAGCTGACGAAAGAAGGTGAGAGCGATGAAAACAAACTACGTCATTATTGCCACGCTGGTGCTCGCCGCTAGCCTAACGGCGCAGGCCTCAGACAAAGAAGACAAGCCCACTCCCGAGCCTCAAATCAGCGTGGCGGAAACACCCGCCTTGTCAGAAATTCCGACCATGAAACAACAAGGTCAGCGGATGGCGGTGCTTATGGAGCAGTTGTCGAAAGAGAGTAATCCCGACATCCGTCGCCGCATCATGGCCGAAGCGATGTGCCCGCAATAAGCGCTTAGTGCGCGCCGTTTAAAATCCATTCTGCCAGCATCGATGCGTCGGTCTGCGAGAGATAGTCAATAGCTGGATGCGACAAATCACCCCAGCGCCCCTGGCTTCCCTCGCGAATACGTTGCGCCAGCTCGGTAACAACAGGCTTACCTTTGTAGCGTTTGGCGATCGCTTTGAGAGACGGTCCTGCAGCGCTTCCGGTGGCATCGTGACAACTGGTGCAGCCAGAGGATTGAAATAAAGACCGAGTAGCCCGCATATCCGCCGAACTCATTTTGGCAAACGTTTCGGGTGCTGCAACCAATGCAACTAAAGTGAATGAAAGGCTGAATAATTTTTTCATAGTGATCTCCCATAGCGCCTATTAGGGGCGCCTTGATGTGGATTAACGCACTATCTGACTCAACGAGCCTGTATCCAGATCAACATTTGCCGTTTTGTTCGGAGAGTCCTATGAAAAGCTTATGTGACAGCCATGGTCTTCGCAGAATGCATTCGGGCTGCCTAGGCAGCCCGAAAATACCATCTCGATTAACCAAGATTTCTACGGTGTTTCGTCAGAAATGATGGGCGCTTCGGGAGCTTCAGTAGCCTCAGGTGCCGCAGGAGGTGGTGCGGGCGTTGGCGCTGGAGCAGATTGCATAGAAGGCGCATTACTACCGGTCTTATAAATACTGCCCCGAATAGAACCACCTTTCTTGATTTCCATTTCAGTGTAGGTAACCGAGCCGGCAATCACGCCCGTGGATTCAACCAATAAAGTTTTATTGGCTACAGCGGTATCTGTTAATGAACCTGCAACTTTGATGTGGTTTGCTATGGTCTTGCCATCGACAGAACCATTCGTTTGAATGGCGATCACATCGGCAGTTAATTGACCTTCTAACTTGCCGTCAACGCTGGCAAGTCCGGGCACATTCATGGTGCCCTGCATGTAAACACCGTCTCCAACAAATAGAGAGCCGGGTGGAGTTGTATCAGCCATAGGTTTTTCGTTCAGGGTTGATAAGAAGATGCTTGCCAAAGCTGTTCGATATCGCTATAAGCCACGCGATGTTGCATCATACAAGTTTTACATGGTTTGCACTACTTCTAGAAAACATCTTCTAAAAAATATTATTTTGAAAACACTCACTAGCCCTCATCCTCCCCGCCTGCTTTTATTTGCTGGTCATGCGGGCACAGGCAAGACCACATTAGCCAAACGCGCTTTGCCTCTACTGGCAGAAAAAAGTAAACGCGATTTTTTCTTTCTCGACAAAGACACCGCCTATGGCGCGTTTAGCTCTCATGTTATGGGGCTACTGACAGGAAATCCCGCTGATCGCGATAGTCCCACTTATCTGCAAAATCTCCGCGATCGTGAGTATTCAGGATTACTCGACATTACCCGCGAAAATCTCGCTCTGGGAATGAACGTGATGTTAGTCGGTCCCTTCACCCGCGAACTCATGGCAGGCAAATTTTTTGAGCCCGCTCAATTAGACATGCCCGCACACACCGAATGTCGTGTCGCGTGGATTGATTTATCGACCGAAGAAGCAAAACGTCGCATTGAAGCGCGAGCAGACGCTCGCGATGATTGGAAGCTGGCTAACTGGGATGATTATCTGAAGAGGCGCGTTCAACCACCTAGCCATGCCTCATTGCGTCGTTTTGATAATCAAGAATTTGATCCGACAGCATTTGATTTATTGATCGATCACTTGCTGTCGTGATCTGTTAAAAAATCGAATCACTCAATCGCTTGATATACCAAGGTTTTAATCATGCGACGGTAATACTGACGTGACGCTCCGGGCGTTTGTGCCATCAGCAAACCAATGACGTGTTCTTTAGGATCAATCCAAAAGAAGGTTCCGCCATAACCGCCCCACGCATAGTCACCTTCAGAACCCGGTACGCTCGCCATACCTGGGCCTTGTCGCACCATAAAACCCAAGCCAAAGGTATAACCTTGCACGCCCATCAATAGTTCGCCCGGCTGCACCGGTGTGGCGACCTTAGGACCCAGATGATCAGACGTCATTAACGCAATCGTCGTACGCGATAGATAACGCTTGCCATCAAAGCTGCCGCCGTTGAGCATCATCTGACAAAAACGTAGATAGTCATCCGCAGTGGTTGAAATACCTGCGCCACCCGAATCATTCCCCATAGGTTTAGTTACATCGAGAACGAGGTAGTAAGGTTGCCCAGTTAAAGGATCAATGCGAAACGGCTCTGCCAGTCGTGAGACCTTTGCAGCCGGCACCAAAAAGCTCGTATCTTTCATGCCCAATGGTTTGAACAGGCGTTCTTCGAGTAATGCACCTAAGGTTTGATTGGTGATCGATTCGAGCACACGTCCCAGTAAATCAGTCGATAAGCTGTATTCCCATGTAGAGCCCGGTTGCCATAGCAACGGCGCTTTTGATAAAGCATCAATCTGTTGTTGTGGTGTCAGTGTGATCCACTTACCTTGCACGTCAGAAGAAAATAATCCAGCTTCTTGATAAGGTCCTTTAATCGCTGTGAATCGTGTGAATTCTGCGTAAGTCAGTCCCGACGTGTGTCGCAGCAAATCATGAATCGTGATTGGGCGCGCGGCAGGCACGCGCTCGCTATTGCCGTCAGCAGGATTCGACAGCACGTTCATTTTTGCCATCGACGGGAAAAATTTTGATACAGGATCATTTAATTGCAGACGACCTTCTTCCACCAACATCATCGTCAGTACCGACACCAATGGTTTTGTCATTGAGTACGCACGAAAAATAGCGTCGCGCGTCATCGGTTTACCACTAGTCTTATCTTGAAAACCTACGGCATCGGAATAAACTATCTTACCTTTGCGGGCAACTAAGACCACTGCACCAGGTACGCGATTTTCAGTCACTTCTGTTTGCATCAAATCATGGATGCGTGCCAGCCGCGTTGGAGACATGCCTTGCGATTGCGGCAGACCAGCAGCAAGCTCTACCGCTGCAACACCTGCGCTCAACACCAACAGGCTGAAGGGCATCAGCACTCGACGAATCTGAGGTGACGAAAAATAGCGCATGAATATCTCCTTGTTTTTGAATCAAACGTAGCGACGCAAAAAAACGTACATCACTACTTTATGTAGATGAAGCCTTAGCTTATGAGCGTGATTTCAGCCAGGTTTTGCGAAGTCGCATTGCAGTCAGCGGCTTGTCGCGCATGGCCAAGGTAAATTGAGGAGCCGTATCCGATTCAAGCGTCACGTCGAAGCTCATTAATTCATCTCGGCGAAAAGCGTGCACTTCTACGACATCACCAACTCGATAGCGCTGCAACAAGCCATCGAGGTTGCTGCCGGTAACGCGTATACCATCGATAGCAACCAGCGTATCGCCCGCCGACAAACCTGCGTGATGAGCAGGCCCTGTCTCGTGAACGCTGGCTAATTTACACAGACCACCCTCTTGCTGAACACGAACATTCAACGAGAGTTTGTTTGTTTTACGTTGATCGCTGAGAGTGATCCCCATACTAGCGAATGCATCGGCGAGCGGTAGATCGCGCGTGCCACGTACGGCCAAATCAAAAACGGATTTCAACTCTAATCCAGTGATCTCGTCAAACAAGGCTTCCAGTTCGTGATCTTCCACCCCAACGCCGCCATTGGCGGAATAAAAATGCCGGCCATAACGCCGCCACAACGCACGCATCACATCATCCAGCGAGCGCTTACCGCGCGTATCACGGCGTATAACCAAATCCAACAACAAGGCTACTAACGAACCTTTAGCGTAATAACTAACAATCGCGTTTGGTGCATTTTCATCTTGCCGGTAGTATTTAGTCCACGCATCAAAACTTGATTCAGCAACGGTTTGCTTCAATCGCCCACGACTGCGATGCACGCCATTGATCGTTTTTTCTACTAACTTTAAATAGGCAGACGCATCAATCACACCCGAGCGCAACAAGATCAAGTCATCGTAATAACTGGTAAAGCCTTCAAATAACCACAGCAGCGTGGTGTAATTTTCTTGTTCTAAAGCATAGGGCGCAAATGCAGCCGGCTTGATGCGCTTCACATTCCAGGTATGAAAGTATTCATGGCTGCAAAGACCAAGAAAACCACGATATCCATCCGTTAGCTCCGCTTGACCCAACACAGGTAAATCATTACGCGCGCATATCAATGCCGTCGATGCCCGGTGCTCTAAGCCGCCATAGCCGTCACCGACCGCCAGCGTGAGAAACACATAACGAGACATCGGTGCAGATTTGCTGTTCGGCTCAAAAAAAACGATTTGTTCTTCGCAGATTTTTTTCAAATCTGACGTCAAACGCTTAACATCGAGTCCAGGTACTTTTCCGGTAATCGCCATCTCATGTGGTACGCCATGCGCTTGAAATGTAATTAATTCGAACTCACCCATTTCAACCGGATGATCAATTAATTCATCGTAATCATCGGCCACATAGGTACCAAATCGATGTCTACGAGCTTTTAATTCGCGCAATGAGGTCGCAACACGCCAAGCACTAAATGATTCACCTTCAGGCGCTTGAATATCAACGATATGCGGTAACGCTTCTTTACCGTGTACTTTTAGAAAAACGCTGGTGCCGTTAAAAAATCCATGCGTCTGATCCAGATGCGCCGCACGCACCGATAAATCCCACGCATAAACTTGATAGGTCATCTCAAGCGCGCCCTTGCAGGGTGCAGCTTGCCACGTGTGTTTATCGAGTTTTTTTAAACGTAACTTGCGACCTTCCGACGTCGCTCCAATGCTAATGATATTGCGAGCAAACTCGCGAATCATGTAACTACCTGGTATCCATGCCGGAAGAGAAAATAATTGGCCCTCGGTGGTAGGCTTATTGATAGTGATAGTTACTTCAAACAGATGCATTACCGGATCGATAGGAACGATACGGTAATTCACAGATTCGCGACGCGTTGCCATTACGCTCTCACATTGACCACGAGTCGACCTTTGACTGCGCCCGCGAGAATTTTAGGCGCCCACTCTAATGCCTGCGCCAATGTGATTTCGTGAGTTATCTTGTCTAATGTATCTGGTTTGAGCTCCAGCGCTAAATTAGACCAGGCAGCAATACGACGATCAATCGGCACCATGACGCTATCAACACCAATTAATTTCACGCCACGCAAAATGAAAGGCGCTACTGTCGCTGGAAAATCCATACCTTGTGCCAAACCACAAGCCGCCACCGTTGCACCGTAACGGCACTGCGCCACAGCATTCGCCAACGTATGCGAGCCTACTGAATCTACTACGCCTGCCCAGCGCTCTTTTTGCATTGCTTTGCCGGGCGCAGATAGTTCAGCGCGGTCAATTACCTCCGTAGCGCCCAACGACTTGAGGTAATCTGCTTCGGCTAATTTTCCTGTCGAAGCAATTACCTTGTAGCCGCGAGCAGCAAGAATTGCTACCGCTACACTGCCCACGCCACCCGATGCACCAGTGACTAGTATTTCACCATCAGTGGGTTTCACGCCTTGTTCAGCTAAAGCCATAGAACACAACATCGCGGTATATCCTGCAGTGCCAATCGACATCGCCGTGCGCGTTGACATCCCTTTGGGCAGCGGTATCAACCACTCACCTTTCAGTTTGGCGCGCTCTGCCAAGCAACCCATGTGCGCTTCACCAACACCCCAGCCATTCAGCACTACGTGATCGCCCACCTTCCACGATGCATGCGTCGATGCAATCACTTCGCCAGCGCCATCAATGCCGGGCACCATAGGCCACTTACGCACTACGGGTGATTTGCCGGTGATAGCCAAACCATCTTTGTAATTAATTGTGGAGTATTCGACAGCAATAGTGACATCACCGTCTGCCGGCAAACTTGCTTCATCAATTTGCGTTAACTCAGCGCGGGTTGTGCCGTCTTCATTTTTATTCAGCAGAATGCCTTTGAACATGTCTATCCTTGTTAGTTATAGGTGAGAGCGTATGGGGTAATTTTTATTTAATAGCCGCCAAGCGCGATTCCAAGGCCTTGGAATCAATAGCACCCGGCACGCGTGAGCCATCAGTAAAAAATATGGTAGGAGTGCCGGTCACTTTGAGTTTGCGGCCTAGCTCTACTACTTTGTCGGTTGATGCTGTCGCATTACATGATTCCGCAGCAGACGCTGGTGTTTTGCCGTTAAGCATCCAGTCATCC
>JBEGSP010000065.1:0-3497 GCA_041179845.1 Pseudomonadota bacterium | reverse complement strand
CTCTGACTCTGTACTCTTTTCGACGGATACAGGAAAGACCAGTGGTAGGCCCGCACTCCAACCGTGTTGTGACAGAAAGCTGGCGACACTTCCAATAGCATCTGCAGGCGAATTTCTCAGATCAATACGACCATCGCCGTCAAAATCAACAGCAAACCGACGAATGCTGCTAGGCATAAATTGTGGGTAGCCTATGGCTCCTGCAAATGACCCTGATACACTCAGCGGATCGACATTGTTTTCACGTGTGTATAAAAGAATTTGTTCTAGTTCATCACGAAAGTAGCGCATTCTTTCTTCACGATTCGCTGTTTCTGGATAGGCAAATGCCAACGTAGTAAGTGCATCCATCACTCGAAAAGTGCCTGGACTGCGGCCGTAAATAGTCTCTACGCCAAGAATGCCTACAATGATTTCAGGTGGAACGCCAAATTCAGACTGGGCACGGCGGAGTTCAGTTTCATATTTTTCCCAAAACATCAGGCCAGTACGTATTCGCAATGGTTCAACAAAACGACTTTTGTAGGCAGTCCAGTTTTTACTTTTTCCAGAGGGCGCAGGGTTAATGAGTTTGACGACTTTTTCTTTGTAATGTATTTGAGAAAACAAAGTGTTCAGCTCATCATGAGTGAATCCATGCGCTTCGACCATGCGATTAACAAAATCAGCAACGGCTTTCCATTGCGTAAAGTTAGTGAATTCCGATTCCTCGGTAGCCAGCGTTTTTTTTGTAGTCTTATGTTTGGTAGTGACCGAAATGCTACTCACCTTCTTTGGCTGATTATGGCCTTTGGCAAAGGAAATCTCAGAAAGTAGTGAGGTAGAAAATACAAGAAAAACTATAAAAAAACGAACTGAAATAATTTTTTTCATTGATGTCGGTTTACACAATAGTTAGAGACAAATTAGTGCCAAAGAGCGAGTATAGTTCATGAGAACCTATCCTCCCTCAAGGGGATATTTACGCAATTCAAACGTCTTTACATAGCCCTGGTTTGTAGTGAGCCGAGGTTATGGTCGTCAACGTCCGCATGGTTCCAGAAGTTCAGGCTGATCCAGACACGAAGATCAAGTAGTATGACCTAGCCTTAAGCGTATCGGCTGAACTCGGTTGAATTCAAGAGGGCAGGTAGAATACTGGCCCATAGCTCGTTTTTATCTGCTTCACTATTCTTTCATCGGCTCTTTTCATGTCCATCCAATGGTTTCCCGGTCATATGAACTCGGCGCGCAAAAAAGCCGCCGAGTCCATGGAGAAAACAGACCTCGTTATTGAGGTGCTGGACGCCCGACTGCCGGAAGCCAGCAGCAATCCTATGATTACTGAGCTGCGCAAAGCTCGTCAGCGTCCCTGCCTAAAAATTCTGAACAAAAGTGACTTGGCCGATCCCGCTGCAACGCAAGCATGGCTTGCATATTACGGGGCGCAACCACAGGTACATGCGATTGCGCTCTCCTGTAAAAAAGCGGCCGAAGTAGCAAAGATTCCAGCCGTTTGTATGAAGCTAACACCCCATCGCGGCACCACGCTTAAGCCTTTGCGTGTGATGATTATGGGTATTCCGAATGTCGGCAAATCGACGTTGATGAATGCCTTGCTAAAGAAGCGGGTAGCTAAGGTGGGAGATGAGCCGGCCGTCACCAAGACACAGCAACGACTATTCTTGGGTAATAACATTGTCCTGATTGATACGCCCGGCATGATGTGGCCGAAAATTGCCCATCCTACCGATGGCTTGATGTTGGCGGCCAGTCATGCGATTGGCGTGAATGCGATTATTGAAGAAGAGGTCGCTGATTTTCTTGCGAGCCAATTACTTGAGCACTATCGCGCTATGCTCGTAACACGCTACGGCATGTCTGAAAATGTGAATGATGGCATAGGTGTTTTAGAGACCATTGCTCAAAAACGTGGCTTACGTTTACGTGGTGGTGAGGCCGATGTTGAAAAGGCTGCGCACACATTGTTGCAAGATTATCGAAGCGGCATCCTTGGGCGCATTAGTTTAGAAACACCTGAACGACGCGTCGCGTTACTGGCAAGTTATCAGCCGCCCGTGTCATTAGGTCTAGAACAGCCGCGAGAAGAATACGAGCCTGAATAAATTTCGAATAGTCCTGTAAAAAAATAGACGAGAGACATCATGAGCCAGCCTACTTTGCCAGCGGATACTCCATTAATCATCAAACAGAGTGAGCATGGCATTACTACGCTTAGGTTAAATCGCGGCGAGCGGTTTAATCCATTGTCGGAAGAAATGTTGGACGCTTTGCAAACGGAGATTGATACGATTGCGAAAGATCCGTCGGTCAGAGTGGTAGTGCTCGCTGCGCTAGGTAAGGCATTTTGTGCGGGGCATGATTTAAAACAAATGCGAGCTGAGCCATCTACTTCGTATTACAAAAAACTTTTCCATCGTTGCAGTAAGTTGATGTTGGCGATTCAGCAAATGCCTCAGCCGGTAATTGCACGCGTTCACGGTCTTGCGACAGCTGCTGGTTGTCAGTTAGTGTCTATGTGCGATCTTGCGGTGGCTTCTACCGACGCTAGCTTTGCAGTATCCGGTGTTAACTATGGCTTGTTTTGTTCAACCCCATCTGTAGGTTTGTCGCGTAATGTGCCGCGTAAGCAAGCGATGGAAATGCTGCTGACAGGTGATTTCATCGATGCACATACTGCCAAAGAACGCGGCTTAGTGAATCGAGTGGTTTCTCCTGAATTATTAGACCACGAAATTTCACTACTTACGAAAAGCATCATCGCTAAGCCAGCGGTTGCGATTGCTATGGGTAAGCAATTGTTTTACCGTCAGCTAGAGATGGGTATCGCAGCAGCGTATCAGTTAGCTGGTGAGACTATGGCGTGCAACATGATGGACGAGGCAGCCTTGGAAGGTGTGCAAGCGTTTATAGAAAAACGTCCTCCTTCGTGGAAATCATAAAACCTTCCTAATCAAAATAACTTGAGCAGTCTTTGAGATCACATAACCCGTATAACTCGCATAACTCGCAAAGAGTCAGCATTCTCCTCAGCTTATAAATCGTTATTTTTCATCGTGCAATACAGCTCATTACGTGCATGACCTGATACGAGTACATGGGCATCAACGGTCGTAGGCGATAAAAACTCAAACGGTTTTTTAGAGATCATGATCTCGCCTTGATCGATGGAGCTGATGTCATTAAAAAGATGAACCTTGACAGCCTTGGTATGAACGATGGTTAACTGAGTATCTCGTACATTGGTTGAGATGGCATGTGGGCTGTAACAGGATGTATCGCTGGCATAACTAGATTCTGGTCGGGTGGTTGCCGATAGCCAGTGAGGGCTGAGATAAGTCATACCTACCTGCATGCGAGCGAGTCGATACGGTCCTGCGCCGTTAGCTAGTACTAGTCCTTTGTAAGCGGGCCCTTCATATCTAAATTTTTCATTCATAGATAGTGTTTCTAAGGCTTCGTCTAATGCGCTTATCAGGCAGCCGCTTATTCTTGCG
>JBEGSP010000064.1:0-6664 GCA_041179845.1 Pseudomonadota bacterium | reverse complement strand
GACGAGCTGGCAAGTGTCCAACCAATAAACCTTTATGCGCAAACCAAGGCAACAGCAGAGGGGGCAGTATTAAAGGTGTGTCCCGATGCCTTAGTGGCCCGCACCAACTTCTTTGGTTGGGGGCTACCCTACCGGAAGTCCTTTAGCGACACGATTTTGGATGCACTTTTCTCGGAGCAAGAGATAGGCTTGTTTTCTGACGCTTATTTCACCCCGATCTTGATGAGACCATTGATCGATGCAACGCATGCGCTTATCGATAAGCGCTACAGAGGTATCTTTCATATGGGCGGAGATGAAAGGCTATCCAAATACGAGTTTGGACTGCGTATCGCAGAAGCCTTCAATCTGGATGCTGGACTCATTAAGCCAACTGCTCTCGCTGATCGAAGAGATCTGGTTTCCCGCCCACTGGACCTAAGCCTCTCCAACAAGAAAATGCGATGCGCCTTGGGTCCCGAACTTTCTGATTTAAGTGTTGAATCACAATTGCGGTGGCTAGCCAAAGAGAAAACTAACCGACTACAGTTACAAGTTCTGTGAATCAATATCTGTGGCTAGTACCCCCCAAAAAAACAAATGTTTAACATGATTGAATTTAATAAGTGTTGGTTAAGTCATGCAGACTAAAATCCTAGTGACAGGCGCTGATGGATTCATCGGCTCCCATTTGACTGAAGCCTTGGTGCGCCAAGGCTATAATGTTAGAGCTTTTACGCTTTACAATTCTTTCAATTTTTGGGGGTGGCTTGACCATTGCTCCGAGGATGTGAAAGGCAAGTTCGAAGTTTTTTCTGGCGATATCCGAGACCCCTATGGCGTTAAGGAGGCAATGAAGGGGTGTGATGCCGTTCTGCATCTGGCAGCACTGATCGCAATCCCTTACTCTTACCACTCGCCGGATACCTACGTAGATACTAACGTCAAGGGCACACTGAATGTGCTGCAGGCTGCTCGCGAGCTTGGTGTTTCACGCGTGATTCAGACCTCCACCAGCGAGGTTTATGGCACGGCCCGCTTTGTGCCCATCACCGAAGACCACCCATTGCAAGGTCAATCACCATACTCTGCTACAAAGATAGCTGCTGACCAGCTGGCATACGCCTTTTACACGTCCTTCGGACTACCAGTAGTGACGATGCGCCCCTTCAATACCTATGGTCCGCGCCAGTCTGCCCGTGCTGTAATTCCGACCATCATCGCTCAGCTTGCTAGCGGCAAACGTCAAATCCAGCTTGGCGCAATTACACCGACACGTGACTTCAACTTTGTCAAAGATACTGTCAATGGGTTCATCGCTGCACTGCGTTCTGATGCTGGCCTTGGTGAAGTCATCAATCTCGGTAGCAACTTTGAAATATCTATCGGCGATACCGTGAGGCTGATTGGCGAAGCCATGGGCGTGGATGTAGAGATCCTTACTGACGAGGCGCGCATCCGTCCAGAAACTTCAGAAGTTCAGCGGCTTTGGGCAGATAACAGCAAGGCTCGTGATCTGTTAGGCTGGCAACCGAGTTACGGTGGCCGTGAAGGCTTTAAGCGTGGCATTGCAGAAACGGCGGACTGGTTCAAGCAGCCCGCCAATCTGGCTGGGTATAAGACAAGCATATACAACATATAAACCTTGACAGCTAACCCGAGCTTGTAAGCCAATCTCTTGTGGCCGAGTTGCTCGGTAGTCAGTATCATTGCCGCCATACTGGCACCTTCGAGTGTCTTTGTAAACTCAGCCCCAATTTCAAAAAACCATTACCATTGATTCATGTGTGCCATCCTAACCAATGACAGTGCACTTGCGGTTTGTGAAAAGTACCTAACCAAGATCGCCAAGCTGCCACATTCATGGCAGTACGTCCGCGATAAGATTTGCTATGACTACAGACCAGCTAAAATGTATGCAGTCCTTGGTTGTGCTCAGCTTGAGAAGATGCTCGCATTTGTAGCTGCCAACCGTGCTTTGTTCAGGCGTTACGAAGCCACTTTCACCAGTGAGTATGGCATCTACATGATGACGAAGCCGGCAGATTGCCTTAGCAACTACCGGCTTCAGGGGCTTGATCTGGATCAGGGGCAGATCGAAAAACATGATGTAAATTTCAAGGTCTCAATCGAGGCAGGCTACATAAGCAGGCAGGCTGGACACTTGATGCATAAGCTTGAGCCGAACCGTCACTGCCCGCGCACGAATCTTGGCTTCGCCGAGAGTCTTGCGGCCTGGCTGATTAATATCCCCAGCAGTACAAAGCTTGTTGAGCAGGTGGGGGGAGTATGGATATCATTCTAATAGGTGCAGGCGGCCATGCGTTCTCGTGTATTGACGTTATTGAAAGTGACGGACGCTTCCGCATCGCTGGTCTGGTTGGCACCGACAAGGAGCTACATCAGCGCGTTTGCGGCCATGAGGTTATCGCCACAGACAAGGATCTACACAGGCTGGCGAGTGAGTATCGCTACGCCCTTGTTACTGTCGGGCAAGTCAAGTCTTCGGAGAGTCGTCGCCGACTCTTTGAAGACGCGCGAGCGGCAGGCTTCGAACTGCCTGTCATTGTGTCACCACATGCGCATGTTTCCCAGCATGCACTCATCGGTGACGGCAGCATCATCATGTATGGGGCCATGCTCAATGCGGATGCCCGAGTTGGCGCCAACTGCATCATCAATAGCCATGCCCTAGTGGAGCACGGTGCCGTTGTAGGCGACCATTGCCATATATCTACAGGAGTAATCATAAATGGTGATGTACACGTTGGTGCAGGCAGTTTCGTCGGTAGTGGTGCCTTGACTCGGCATGGTGTTTCGATAGGCGCCGGCTGTGTCGTCGGAATGGCTTCCGTGGTCCGGCGAGATTTGCTGGACGGCACTACTCACTGGTCGTCAGATGCTCGGTCAAATGTGCTAATCATTGCCGAGGCAGGCGTCAATCACAACGGCGACTTAGACATAGCTCGACGTCTGATCGATGTAGCTGCCGAATCAGGCGCGGACATAGTCAAGTTCCAAACATTCAATGCCGATCGGCTGGTGACTAAGGGTGCCGTCAAGGCCGACTACCAAGTTGAAACCACTGGCTCATCAGAGTCCCAGCATGCAATGCTTCGACGCCTCGAGTTGAGCCCAGCAATGCATGATGCCCTGATTGCCCACGCCGCCATGCGCGGCATCGAATTCATGTCCACAGCTTTTGACGAAGAGAGCGTGGATCTGCTGGCTGGCAAAGGTTTAACTCGTTTTAAGGTGCCATCTGGCGAGATCACAAACCTGACCTATCTGCGGCGTATCGCTGCGGTTGCTGGAGAGGTGGTTATTTCAACCGGCATGGCAACGCTTGCGGAAATCGGAGCTGCTATCGCGATCTTTGAGACTGGGGGAATTCCGCGCAGCCGCATAACTGTCCTGCATTGCACGACAGATTATCCGGCCCGAATGGAGGACGTTAACCTGCGCGCTATGCAGACGATTGCTAGCGAGTTCGGTGTGCAGGTTGGCTATTCCGACCATACGCAGGGCGTCGAGATCTCAATTGCTGCTGTGGCCATGGGGGCATGTATTATTGAAAAACATTTCACACTCGATCAAAAGTTGCCCGGACCCGACCACAAAGCCAGCCTAGAGCCAGACCAGCTTGCGACGATGGTCAACGCTATCCGCAATATTAGTGAAGCTATGGGTGACGGTGTCAAGATCCCACGTCCAAATGAGGCCAGAAATCTACCGATTGTGAGAAAGTCTCTTGTCGCTATTCGTCGCATTAAGGCTGGCGAATCTTTCAGTAGCGAGAATATCGGGGCTAAGCGTCCTGGAACAGGCATTTCTCCTATGCGTCTCGATGAGGTAATTGGCAAACTCGCCTCGAGAGACTTTGAACTGGATGAATTGATCGAGTTGTGATCTCCTAATATGGCCACGACTGAGGACAAAGCTTTCATATGAATCCAATACGAATACATATTGTTGACTATGGCATGGGTAATGTGCAGTCTGTTAGGAATGCATTTGAGCGGTTGGGCTGCGAGGTGCGAGTTTCGGGCGACAACTCATTCTTTGGGGGGGCCGACGCTATTGTTTTGCCTGGCGTAGGGGCTTTTGGCGAGGCAATGAGTAATCTTCATGAACTGCAGTTGATTGCTCCACTGCGAGAAGCTGTATTGACTCAGGGGAAGCCCTTGCTAGGAATCTGTCTTGGCATGCAATTGCTTGCGGACGCTTCCGATGAAAGAGGCAGCTATGTTGGGCTTGGCTTGATTCCTGGCCATGTGCGTGAAATCCCTATTAACCCAGGCTATCGATTGCCGCATATAGGCTGGAACGATGTTGCAGTGGGTGTGCATGCTCCGCTTTTCGAAGGTCTAACTGAAAAGAATGCATTCTATTTTGTGCACTCATATCGCTTCGAGTGTCCGGAGCAGTACGTTGCAGGAGTCAGCGACTACGGAACCGATATCGTGGCCGCTGTTCAGCGAGATCGGATCTTCGGTGTGCAGTTCCACCCGGAGCGCAGCCAGCGCAATGGGCTTCGTCTGCTGCTTAATTTCATTAATTTTGTCAGTTCCATTAAATAAGTGATTGGGCAATAAAGTGCTTAAGGAAAGGCTAGTTGCCTGCCTGCTGATACGCGATGGTCTGATTGTCCAGAGCGTCGGGTTCAATCGCTATCTGCCGATAGGCCATCCGAGGTTCCCGATCGAATTCGTCGTCAAATGGGATGTCGACGAAATCGTTCTGCTCGACATGAGCGCGACCGCGGAAAGTCGCGCGCCGGATACCGGCGTTCTGGAAATGCTGTCGCAATCGTGCTTTGTTCCTCTCACGGTTGGGGGGGGCATCAAGTCGGTGGCCGATGTGCGCAAGATTACCCGGGCTGGCGCTGACAAGGCCGCAATCAATGCACATGCCGTCGCGAGACCGGCGCTGATTTCCGAAGTGGCCGATGTATTTGGTCAGCAGTGCGTCGTGGTCTCGATCGATTGCCGCCGCGAAAGTGATGGCAGCTATCAGGTCTATACCCATTCCGGATCGAAGCCGACAGGGCTGGAAGTCATTGCCTGGGCAAGGCAGGTGGAGAACCTCGGCGCCGGCGAGATATTCCTGAATTCCATTGACCGCGATGGTTCCAAGAAAGGCTACGATCTCGATTTGATCCGCCGCGTAAGCGAATCTGTCTCCATTCCAGTGGTTGCCTGTGGTGGCGTGGGCAACTACACGCACTTCGCGCCGGGAATCACCGAGGGCGGGGCATCAGCGGTGGCTGCCGCAAATATTTTTCATTACATCGAACACAGTACCATCGTTGCCAAGGCGCACCTTCTGAAATCCGGTGTCAATATTCGTCTGGACAGTGAAGCGACATACGAAGGACGGGAGTTCGATGAAAGCGGCCGTTTGATCATGCTGTCCGGCAGTCGCTTGTCGGACATCGAGTTCAAACGCGGCTCGAAGGACCTCATATGATCTACTGCAAGCGTTGCCTGTATCCGACCAACCATCCTTACGGCATGGTGCTGGACAGCCATGGAGTCTGCATGGGCTGCCGTATACATGAAGAAAAAGACGAAATTAACTGGGGTGAGCGCTTCCGCATGCTGGAGCGCATCGTTCACACCAACGCGCAAAGAATGGGGCGCAAGGGTTTCGACTGCATTATTCCAATAACGGGAGGCGGCGACAGCTACTTTATCGTGCACACGGTGAAGAACGTGCTGGGGATGAATCCCTTGCTGGTGAATTACAACGCCCACTTCAACACCAAAGCCGGTGTCAGAAACCTGGCCAACCTGGCGACCGTGTTTGATTGCGATGTTGTGACCTCGACCCTGTCGCCGGACCTCCTCAAACGGATCACCCGGCACACGCTCAGGAAATACGGAAGCATGTACTGGCAGGTGCTTGCGGGCTATCTGACGTTTCCCGTGCAGGTGGCCGTACGTTTCCGCATTCCGCTCATCATCTGGGGCGTTCAGCCGTGGTCCGAACAAACGGGCATGTTTTCCCACCTTGACGAGGTGGAGATGACCGAGCGTTGCCGCAAGGAGCACGGTCTGATGGGTATCGCAGCCGAAGACCTGATCGACTCGACCGCCGGTATTACTCGTGGTGACGTCCAGCCTTTCGTCTATCCCTTCGACAGCGAGCTAGAGACGGTCGGTGTGCGCGGCCTTTATCTCAGCAACTACATCCGCTGGGATGCCAAGCAACAGCACGAGGCAATGATCGACACCTATGGCTACGAATCAGCCATACAACAGCGCACTTTCAACACCTATGAAGACGTGCACTGCTTTCATTCAGCCGGAGTGCATGATTACATCAAGTACCTCAAATATGGGTATTCGAAAGTGACCGACCATGCAAGCCGCGAGATTCGCCTGAAGCGCATGACGCGCGAAGAAGGGATCGCCAAAGTGGTCGAATATTCCGAACGGCCGCCCACGGATCTGCCTTTGTTTCTCGAATGGGCGGAGATGAGTGAACGGGAGTTTTTTGATTGCGTATCGGATCGCCGGGATGGTCGTATCTGGACACGCGACCGGGCCGGTGAGTGGGCCTTGCGCGACCGCATCGACTACCATGCTGTCGATGCTGGCGTCGACGCCGTTCGTCTCGAACAAAAGGAGGCGTGCCATTACAGAGTGACGCCAACGGCAGAACCCGAGACTCCTGATAACAA
>JBEGSP010000063.1:0-6537 GCA_041179845.1 Pseudomonadota bacterium | reverse complement strand
AACTAATCCATAGCGCCAGCGGCACGGTCCAGCCACGCGCAAGGACTAATAATCCGAGTGTGATACCCAGACCTGCAGCTGCGCGTGTGTTGGCTTTATCGAACAGACAGGCTGCAGCATAGAAAGCAGCAGCAACTAATGCGACGTGTAAAGCGGGTGTCGCAGTTTCATGACTGCGTAACAGTAAGCCTAAGCAAGCAACGTATATTAAGACGGCGCCGTCGGCTAGGGTTCGGCCATAGTCCATCGCGGCGGGTTGTCCACCGAATGCGAGCTTTAACGGTTGGGCTTCGCTGCGACGTCCGAGTACAAATGCGGTACGCCATACAGAAACTACGCCAATGGCAAAGAACACAAGTATTGAAATTCTGGCGGCTACTGCATCGGTGATCAGCCAACCTAATAATTTGATGAGTAGCGCACCTATCCAGAAAGCCAGTGGTGCTTCGTTGGGCATGGAGAGGCCAGTGATGTTCGGAGCTAACCAGTCGGCTAGTGATCCGTGCGCCATGGTCCACATGATGCCAAAGCCGGCAGCATCATCGGTTTTCCAAGGGTCTCGACGTAGTATCCCGGGCAGTATGTACAGCAAACACATGACGACCAAACCCCAGCGCGGCAAGGCGAGTGTCGCAGCAGCAGGCAGTCGTACGGGTTTCATTCAGTAGATTCGGTGGAAATCAGAGTTGGCAATAACGGGCAGTGCTATTGTGACTTAAAAAAACAAAAATGCCGCACGCGGCGGCATTTTTGGTGAGGCTGAAACAGATCAGCCAGCAGCGCGAGTTTTTGAACCCGTGTTGCCGAATTTCTGACGGAATTTCTCGACGCGGCCAGCCGTATCGACGATTTTGTGTTTACCCGTGTAGAAAGGGTGCGATTCCGATGACACCTCAATCTTCAGCAAAGGATAGTCCTTGCCTTCGAAATTGATGGTTTCGCGTGACGACATGGTCGAGCGCGTAATAAATTTGAAATCACAGGAGAGGTCGTGCACAACGACGTCACGGTATTCAGGGTGTATGCCTTCTTTCATTTCATTCTCACTATCAGGTGGGTAGCCAATCATCACTTCGTCGGTCCGTCATGCTTCTTGACCCGGTTGATGATCACTTGTCCGGTTAAGACCGTCTCCATTGAGGCGATCTGCAAAAAAGAAGCGGGATTATAACGGCAAATCAATGGCTTGGGGTGACTTGCCGGGACTGGAATGGTGTCTCCAGCGATGGCAGCACGAACATTAATGATTGTCCGTGCGTCCAAATTGTTGCCTTTTTAAGAACCGCCGCGGCGCATTAAATCAAAGAACTCGGCATTGGTCTTGGTGGCTTTCATCTTATCGAGGATAAATTCCATCGCTTCGATCTCATCCATACCGTACAAGAGCTTCCTGAGAATCCAGATCTTTTGCAGCACATCGGGCTTGATCAACAGCTCTTCACGACGAGTACCAGATTTGTTTAGATTGATTGCTGGGTAAACCCGCTTTTCAGCGAGACGGCGTTCAAGGTGAACTTCCATGTTGCCGGTACCCTTGAATTCTTCATAGATCACATCATCCATGCGGCTGCCAGTTTCGATCAGGGCGGTCGCAATGATGGTCAGTGATCCGCCTTCTTCGATATTTCGTGCCGCGCCAAAGAAGCGCTTGGGACGCTGCAGCGCATTCGCATCAACACCACCGGTTAACACTTTGCCTGAGGCAGGAATCACGGTGTTGTAGGCGCGAGCTAAACGAGTGATCGAATCCAGCAAGATCACGACGTCTTTTTTCATTTCAACCAGACGCTTGGCTTTTTCCAGCACCATCTCGGCAACTTGCACGTGACGTGTAGCGGGTTCATCAAAGGTGGAAGCAACTACCTCACCGCGCACTGAACGCTGCATCTCGGTTACTTCTTCCGGGCGCTCGTCAATCAACAGAACGATCAGCGTGATATCAGGATGGTTGGATGTGATGGCATGTGCCAGATGTTGCAACATCACTGATTTACCCGATTTAGGTGAAGCCACCAACAGACCACGCTGGCCTTTACCAATCGGCGCAATCATATCGATGATGCGACCCGTAATATTTTCTTCGCCACGCATCTCGCGTTCCAGCAATAAAGGCTGGTTCGGGTGCAGCGGTGTCAGATTTTCAAACAGAATTTTGTGCTTCGATGCTTCTGGCGGTTCGCCATTCACCTTGTCTACTTTGACTAGCGCAAAGTAACGTTCACCGTCCTTCGGTGTGCGCACCTCACCTTCGATCGAGTCACCGGTATGTAGGTTGAAGCGTCGAATCTGTGACGGTGAAATATAGATGTCATCGGTCGAGGCCATGTAACTGGCGTCGGGCGAGCGCAGAAAACCAAAACCATCGGGCAAGACCTCGAGTACGCCATCGCCAAAAATTTGTTCGCCGGATTTGGCGCGTTTTTTGAGGATCGCAAACATCAACTCTTGTTTGCGCAGTCGCGCAGCGTTGTCGATGTCTAGGCCTATGGCCATTTCTAGTAGTGCGGATACGTGTAGAGCTTTAAGTTCAGATAAGTGCATAAGTTCGAGGTCCGCGATGTGCGGCTTTCAGGTGGGGGAGGGAGGGACTACGGTGAGCAGAGAAGGAATTACTGGCAACGCTACTGCATTGCCAGTTAAAAATTGAATTGTTAGATATTGCTATCAATGAAGGATGTCAGTTGACCTTTGGCCAGCGCACCTACTTTTTGCGCCGCTGGGACACCATTCTTAAACAGAATCAGTGTCGGGATACCGCGGATACCAAATTTAGCGGGTACCGCCTGATTGGAATCCACATCCATCTTAGCGATTTGGATTTTGCCGTCGTATTCTTTGGCGACTTCTTCCAGTATCGGTGCAATCATCTTGCAAGGACCACACCATTCAGCCCAGAAATCAACCAGTACGGGTTTGTCGGACTTGATGACATCGGCTTCAAACGAACTGTCAGAAATATGTTTTATATGTTCACTCATGATTTCCTCAATTTGAGGGGGAAAAAAGATTTGCCTGTTCACCTGCCACGAAACAAGATTAAGTTGTTCCTGACTTCTCTGCGCATTAATTTATGCGTTGCGGAGTATCGTTGTGTGGATTTTGCAGCAGGAAGTGTTGAGGCGGGAATTTCGCGAATCATAACCCATTTTTTGGAAAAGTGTACTTTTGCAGGCCTCAATGATTGAGCACTCGCATAAAATGGGTTCCCACAAGGTTTTTGTCATGTCTGCGACCACCCCTATTTCTCACCCCCTGAAGCAGCATTTACTTGCCCCAGGCGCTGGCTTTTGGCCGGCGGCGGCGCGCTTGATGCAGGACGGCGAGGCAGAGCTATCCAGCCTACGTGTGTTGGTGCCTACTTACGCCCATATCGCGCCGTTACGTCAGGCACTGGCCGCAAGTTTGGGCCCCTCGTTCATTCCGCCCGAGATCCGCACGCTGGGTGATTGGCTCATAAGTCAGCCACCGGTTGAAGGTCAGTGGTCAGTTTCCGCGCCCGGTGAGCGCCTGATGGGCTTGTATGCAGAGCTGCGTGAGCAGCCGTTGTTTAAAAAATTATTTGAAGCGCGTCGCAATACGGATTTGCTACCGCTAGCCAGAACTTTAATTAGTTTGAGCGATGAATTAACCGAGTCGCTACTCGCTACCGCGCTCAAGCAACCGGATTCCGTTGAAGACCGCTGGCGCGCCGCCCTAGGAAAATTTTCACCTAAGGCGGCCGCCTTGCTTTCTAGTGAAGCTCAGTTAGTGTGGACGATCTGGAATGCGCTTCGTCAACAGGGCGATCCTGCCATGATTCGGCAGAAGCAGTTGCAGCGCTTGGCAGATAACGCAGACCGCCCCTTGTTTTGGTGTTCACCAATAGCACCCAGCGAAATTGAATTGGATTTTTTGAGTGCGTATGCGCAGCTTCAGCCAGTAACAGTGCTCGGGCTAGATTGGTCGCACCCGGTTTTACCTTTATCGTTGCAGCGCGCCTGGCCTGAGCTGTGTGAAACGACGACTCCAGCATTGATTGAATCCAGTCACACATCAAACTCATTACCAGAATTTAATTTGCAACTGAGTCCGGCGCGCCACTTAGAACATGAAGCGCAATCAGCCGCGCAGACCATCATCAATTGGCTTGAAGAAGGTAAAAGTCGCATTCTTATCGTGCCGCAGGATCGTGTGGTGGCGCGCCGTGTGCGTGCTTTGCTTGAGCGCGCGCACGTTTTCGTCTCGGATGAAACAGGTTGGAAACTATCCACCACGCGAGCTGCGGCAGTACTTGCTTCGTGGTTGGATCTGGTAACGACGCGTGGGCGACCAGCGGCGCTGCTAGATTTTATTAAATCCCCTTTTTTGTTTAACGATAGTGCGCAAGAAGCGCAGCAGCGCTTAGAGATCGAGCGAGCCTTAACAACAAGCTCAGTAGCAACTGGTTGGGATGGCATCAAGCAAGCGGTCGATTCGCTGCCCGAATCGAAACGTTTAATTGATGTCATTGCGCGTGAGGCCGAGCGATTTGCTGGTCGAAAAACCGTCGTTGACTGGGTGAACACCACTCGGGGTGTGTTTGATGCGCTGGGGATGAGTGCTGCAATGAATGACGATATCGCCGCGTCGCAGCTGATAGCAATGATGGAATCACTGGCGGTTGAATGCGAAAGTATCGATGCCGTTTTTACCCTCTCTGAATGGCGTGTACTACTAATGCTGCAGCTAGAGCAAGCAGAATTCGTCGCACCAAAAATAGATCAGCGCGTGCTGATGGTGCCCTTGCATGGTGTGACATTACGCGATTTCGATGCCGCCATTATTGTCGGTGGAGATGCTGATCATTTGCCCTCACCGCCGCAAGACGTTTTATTTTTCGCGAATGCCGTTCGACGTGAATTGGGATTAGCCACTCGCGAACAGCGTGCTCAACAACAATTACGTGACTTCGCCTGTTTGTTAATAGCCTGCCCTGTCGTGATTTTGTCCTGGCAATCGCAGGTGAATGGTGAATCGAATTTAGTCAGTCCGTGGATACAGCGACTGCAACTTGAACTCAAGATGGCGGATCTTCCTGAGCTACCCGAACATGAAGTACAGCTAGCGCCCGTGACCTTGCAGGTACTTCCTGCTGCCATGCCTTTGCCAAGTGCGCCATCGTTATTGCCTACGACCTTATCAGCGAGTGGATACAACGCGTTGGTGGCGTGCCCCTATCAATTTTTTGCAACGCGCATGCTGAGGTTGGGCAGCGCCGACGAGTTGAGTGATTTACCCGAGAAACGCGACTACGGTAATTGGGTGCATGACCTCTTGCTGCAGTATCACCAGACCGTAGCGCAGCAGCAAACGCCGGTTGCAGAACGCGCTGATTTACTTGAGCGTATTTCAGACTATGTATTCGATCAAGTGTTGCTGCATGAACCCGCGGCCTTGCCTTATCTAGCTCGATGGCGCAAACAAATTCCGGCGTATCTAGAATGGGCAAATGCCCATCAAGCGTCAGGCTGGACGTTTGCTTTTGGTGAACGGCAGCGCGAGCGTGTCTTGTCGTGGGGCGATGGCGAAATTCGTTTGAAAGGCCGACTCGATCGGGTAGATCAAAATGCCGATGGTGATTGGATGGTGTTGGATTACAAAACTACCGATAAAGGCAAGTTAAAAAGAAAGCTCGCTCAACGAGAAGATCATCAACTGACTTTTTATGGCTTACTGTTAGAGCAAAGAGTATCAGCCGCGGCCTATGTAGCTATTGATGCAGATAAGCCGGATGCACTACCTGCTGAGCCGTATAACATTTGGCGTGATGCGCTTGAGCAGCAATTAAAAACTGATTTCAAAAATATCGCTAACGGCAATCCCTTGCCTGCATCTGGAACCGGCAGTACCTGCGACTGGTGCGATGCGCGCGGCTTATGTCGCAAAGGAAGCTGGCAATGACAACAGCCAGTAGCTTTGTCATCAACGGCAGTGCGCGCACGCAAGAAGACTTTGTGCGTAGTGCCTGTGATCCTACTCATTCAGTCGTGGTTGAAGCCTGCGCGGGCAGCGGCAAGACTTTTTTGTTGGTCGCACGCATGCTGAGGTTGTTGTTGGAAGGGTGTGAACCTTCGGAGCTTCTAGCGATTACCTTCACTCGTAAAGCAGCAGCTGAAATGCGCGAGCGCTTGCTCAGCTTGCTAAAAGCATTGGCGCTGGCAGAAACCTCAGTTGCTATGCAGCTGCTGCAGGAGCGTGGATTAAGTTACGAAGAAGCGCAAAATAAAATGCCTCAGGTGCGCAGTTTGTATCAGCGTGTGTTATCGAGTCCATTTAGTTTATCTATCGATACCTTTCATAGTTGGTTTGCACGCTTGCTGCAAATCGCACCGTTATCTTCTGGCGTACCCCACGCCTACGCATTGGAAGATAACAGCGCTGAATTAGTAAATGATGCGTGGGTGCGATTTATGTACTCGCTGAATCAGCCCAAGCAAAGCAAGTTGCGAGATGCCTTGATGACGATCTATGAGATCGCAGGCGACACCACAGGTAAAAAGCTGATTGATGCCTTCGTAG
>JBEGSP010000062.1:0-3385 GCA_041179845.1 Pseudomonadota bacterium | reverse complement strand
TGGATGCCAGTGCGGCGGGTTCTAAAGTATCGATAGGCGTACCAACATCTGCACGTATTCCAAATGGCGCAACTGTTGAACGCATCGTTGAGACACCGTTTGATAAATCTGAATTCGTTGTGATGAATGTGCGCGATCAGGATTTCACGACAACGACGGCGATCGTCAATGCGGTGAATAAAACCTTTGGTGAAGAAACAGCGAAAGCCTTGGATGGTGTTTCACTCGCTGTGCGCGCTCCAACCGATATGTCTAAGCGTGTCGCGTTCATGAGCATGATTGAAAACCTCGATGTGATACCGGGCGAGGCTGCGGCCAAGGTTGTCGTCAATTCTCGAACCGGTACCGTGGTTATTAGCCGTAACGTCAAAGTGACTGCTGCAGCGGTTTCGCACGGAACCATCTCTGTCGCAATTGCAGCTACCAATGAGGTGAGTCAGCCGAATGCATTTGCGCCCGGCCAAGCGGCGGCAGTGCAGAACGCGAATGTCGCTGTGAATGAACCGAATAAACCCATGTTCTTATTTCAGGCAGGTGTGGATTTGCGCCAAATTGTGGATGCGATCAATCAAGTGGGCGCTTCGCCTTCTGCGCTGATTGCCATTTTAGAAGCACTAAAGAGCTCAGGCAGTTTACGTGCCGAATTAGTCGTGATCTAAGACTGAGCTAAAGAGAGTATTCCGAGAGCATTACGATGAGTGATTTCGACGTTCCTAAATCTTCGCTGGACTTTGCTGGCATGGGTGCTTTGCGCGGCCAGGCGCAACGACGCGAAGAAAAAGCGACGCGTGAAACTGCGACGCAGTTTGAGGCGATGTTCATTCAGATGATGCTCAAATCCATGCGTGAGGCTACTGAAAAAGAAGGCCTCATGACGTCGGATCATGAAGAAGCATTTCAAGAGATGTATGACCGTGAGCTTTCGGTGCAGCTTGCTAAGCGCAACACCTTGGGTGTGGCTGACATGCTGGTGAAAAGCATAGACCGTAGTAAAGAGGCCGGCCCAGCCTACAAGGCAAAAGCTGAGCCCATCACGATTAAACCCGAACAAGAGCCCATGCCATTAAGTGGCCCTAAGGCGATCGACCTGGTACGACCTGAGAAATTTAATGTCAAGCCACGTACCGTGACCCCAGTAAAAGACGCGGGAGTTGACTAATGAGTGATCTGCTTGGAATTAGTAGTAATGCAGTGATGGCATATCAGCGTGCGTTGGGTACGGTCAGTAACAACATTGCCAACGTCAATACTGAGGGGTATGTTCGTCAAGAATCTGATCTTGCAGAAGCAGCGCCACGAAAAATGGGTACCGTTTATATCGGTACCGGCGTTCGCTTTGATGGTATCAAACGTGCCTATGATGAATTTCTAGAAAAAAATCTACGTAACACCACGAGTGAATTAAACACGCAACAGCCCATGGTGGACTTTGCTAATCGCATTGTCGATTTAATGGGTAGTGACACCGTTGGTTTGCCCCCCGCACTGGATAAATTTTTTGCGACAGCGCAGCAATTATCAACCGATCCTGCATCAACTGTATTGCGTGCGCAGTTCTTGAGAGATGCTGATGGCTTGGCCGGACGCTTCCGTGAGTTGTCGTCACAAATGACAACGATTGATACTGAGACTCGTGCATCGACCAATCAAACAATTGAGCAGATTAACACGCTGACTTCGCAAATTGCCTTGGTAAATAAACAGCTGGGTCGAGAAGTATCGATTGAGCGTCAGTCGCCACAATTATTAGATCAGCGTGATCTGTTGCTGAAAAATCTGTCTAAGTTAGTGCAGCTGAATGTCACTACGGCACAAAATGGAGCAGTCAATATAAGCCTGACCAACAATGGCAAAGTAGGTGTGGTGGTTGATGGTCAAAAATCATTCGAGCTGGGCGCCAAGTTTGATGAACAAGATTTGGGCCGAGTTGCGATTGTGTTAGATCCGTATGGAACAAAAGAAGAAGTGCCAGGAATAGGTAATGGTCAGCTTGGTGGTTTGTTGACCTTCCGTGAACAAATGCTGCAACCAACGATGGCGCAGTTAGATTTTTTAGCCGAAACGGTCGTCGATCAAGTCAACACGATCCATACCAATGGTATTGATCTCGGCGGTAATGTAGGCAAGAGTCTTTTCAAAATTGATGCGATAACCACAACGGATGATATTTCGGGGGAAGTCATTGCTATCGATAGAGCCGCAGCAGGTATCAATCTGGCGATTGATGATCCCGCTAAGGTCGCAGCGGCTGCGTTGTTCCGCGTGATTGAAAACGATAAAAATTTATCCAACGCTGATGCCAGCTTGAGTTATGCCGCTAATTATGCGAATCCAGCTGTTGTGCCTTCAATTGCCTCAATTGTTAAGAACAACCCTGATCCAAGCGCGGGCGTTAATGCCCCCCAAAGCAAGCTCTTGGGCCAAATACCTTTGGGTAGCAATAACTGGAATCTGTATCTGGATGGCGCGACCAATAATCAGCAGCTGCAAATTTTTACGCGTGATGGACGCCAATTAGTCGGCGCACCGCTGACTGATGCAACCGAAGCAGATTTATTGGTTACAGAAAAAAATGGATTTTTCGCAGGATCGACGTATTCAACACAGTACCTAAATCAATCCGGTAATACTGGATACAAGCAGCTAAATGTTTTTTATGGTTTGCAGGCACAGCCGATCGAACATTTTGCGCAAGAGACGCAATTTACGACGGAGCATGATGTGCTGCCGTCAGTTCGTACGTGGGTAGAGAACTATGGCCATGCCATTAACAACCAAGTCGAGAGCATACCCGCCAATACCTTAACGATTAATGGCAAACCGCTACCGCAATTACTAGCAACAGCACCATCGCGCACCATACAGGCTAGCGATGTTGCGAATTGGATGAACCGTGCAACTATCGGTATGGTACCTACGGTGTCAGTGAATGCATTGACCACCGTTACCACAGATGTCGTCGATCCAACATTAGGTATGTACGTTAATGGTATAGCGGTTCCTGCGGATGCAGCACGCACCACCTTAGCTGACTTGGCTAGTTATATTAATAACTCGATAGGTAGTTTGGCGAATGTCGAAGCAGTTGTTAAAGGAGGTCAGCTGGTATTGAGTAACGCAACCGGCTATGGCGGGCGCGATATCTTTGTCGGTCAGATGGATGGGGACGGCAAGATCGTCAATGAGCAAGCTTACAAAGGCATACTGAATTTCTCTCAAGCCGGTACTGTCACCATAGGTTACGGCCCAAATGGCAAGCTGGGTGATATGGATGCACTGGGCAAGCCGATGGGGAATTATTTCACCGCGATCAAGCCGCGCGAATATACCTCAGCCACGATTGCCGGTGAGCTCGTGCCATCGAACGTTGACAGCATTGTGGGTG
>JBEGSP010000061.1:0-3600 GCA_041179845.1 Pseudomonadota bacterium | reverse complement strand
TATGGATGTACCGGTTGCTTTAGGTATTGCAGCGGGTTTTGTGGGCAGTGCGTGGTCCACCATCACAGGGGTTGGTGACGTTTATTTTGATTCCGTCACCATGTTCATTTTTTTATTGCTGACGAGTCGTTATGTGGAACTTGTAGCACGCCGACGTGCGGCTGCTTCGTTAGAAAAACTTCAATACGCGTTGCCGGAATCGGCTCATCTGATGGTGGCTTTCCCATCGAGTCGAAACACGACCATGGTTGCGGCATCCACCTTACGTGCGGGGGACGTCATACTTAGTAAGCCCGGCGAAGCGATTGCTGTCGATAGCGTTATCGTCGATGGAGAAACCACGATCGATCTTTCTTTACTTACAGGTGAAAGCCACCCGCAGGCTAGACGCATTGGTGAATCCGTAGCAAGCGGCGCGGTGAATATTAGTCAGCCGGTGATACTGCGGGTAGAAAAAGTCGCCAGAGACAGTACCTTGGCGGCATTGATTCGTTTGATTGAAAGCGCAGGACAAGGTAAGCCAACCATTGCGCAGTGGGCCGATCGTGTGGCGGCGTGGTTCGTTGGCGCTCTTTTGATTTTTGCGTTAGCTGTGTTGATCTTTTGGAGCTGGCATGACGCAGCACGTGCATGGCCCATTGCTATTGCAGTGCTAGTGGTGTCTTGTCCGTGTGCTTTATCACTCGCGACACCGTCGGCACTCGCCGCAGTGACTGATCGATTACTTAGGCAAGGTGTGCTCGTAATACAGCCGCATGTGATCGAGACACTGTATCGCACCACGCATGTGGTCTTGGATAAAACAGGTACGCTGACTGAAGGAAGACCGCAGCTAAGACAAACGACTATGTTGGGTGAGGCAAGTCGCGAACAGGTATTACACATTGCTGCCGCACTTGAGGCGGGTAGCGCGCATCCTTTATCGCGCGCTTTGGTGGAAGCCGCAGATCAATTGTCGGCGACGGATGTCGCCGTCGAAACGATTACGCATCATGTAGGGCAGGGCTTAGAGGGAAAGATCGCTGGCGAGCTTTACCGTATTGGCAGTCATGCTTTTGTTTCTGCACTCTCAGGTGTAGTAGTCGTTGCAGATGAACCGCACGACATGACATGTATTTATTTAGGTAAGGCATCGGCTTGGTTAGCGCGTTTTGATCTGTCTGATGCTTTGAAATCAGATGCTCAGAATGTGATTAATTATTTTCAGTTACAGGGTAAGCAAGTGATTTTGCTTTCAGGAGATGCTCCTTCCATTGTTCGCCGTATCGCTGAGTCACTTGGTATAAACAATGCACATGGCGGCATGCTGCCGCAGCAAAAATTAGCATTCGTTCAGCAACTGCAAAGCCAAGGTGCACGCGTGCTGATGGTGGGTGATGGTATCAATGATGCTGCAGTGTTACGTGCTGCCGATGTCTCATTTGCTATGGGATCGGGAGCGGCGCTAGCGCAGTCGCATGCCGATGCTGTGTTGTTGTCTGCCAGTCTTTCATCGGTGATTGATGCAGCAGAAGCTGCAACGGCGTGCATGAAGGTGATTCGACAAAACTTAGCGTGGGCCACCATCTACAATCTGGTGGCCATACCCGCAGCTGCATTTGGCTTGCTCGTGCCATGGATGGCGGGATTAGGTATGTCGTTGAGTTCGGCGGGCGTCGTGTTAAATGCGCTGCGCCTTGAGCGGCTGCCGCGCCATGCATCATGCCTTGCAAACTCTTTGGAAAAGGCTCGCTAATGGAAGCCCTGTACGTGTTGATTCCCTTGTCCGTGGTCGTTGTCTTTGCGGCACTTTGGGTATTTTTTCGCGCGATGGATGGCGGTCAGTTCGACGACCTCGAAGGTCCTGGTATGCGAATACTTCAGGATGACGACAGAGCACACGCTGAGACTGATGAGTCACAAGCAGATATCAAGAAATAAGCTCAAGCGAATACCCTCACATCTGGTCAAATTTGACTCAAGTCAAGGAAGTTTGCCCCATTGAAACGTAACCTTCGGGCATCTTCGTCGGATACCAGAGGGAGTCTTTGTGGACACAGCACTGAACTACAACTACAAGGTCGTCAAGCAATTTGCTGTGGCGACTGTAGTGTGGGGGGTGGTGGGCATGTTAGTGGGGGTGATCATCGCCGCCCAACTCGCATGGCCAGCACTGAATTTTGATACCGCTTGGTTGACGTATGGTCGCTTACGGCCCCTACACACTAACGCGGTAATTTTTGCCTTTGGTGGTTCGGCGTTGTTTGCGACGTCTTACTACGTGGTGCAACGAACCTGTCAGGTACGTCTATTTTCGGATGCGCTGGCCTCGTTCACCTTTTGGGGTTGGCAGCTGGTTATTGTGGCTGCTGCGATTACCCTTCCTCTGGGCATTACCAGTGGCAAGGAATACGCTGAACTCGAATGGCCGATTGATATTTTGATCGCGCTGGTGTGGGTTTCGTATGCGGTGGTGTTCTTTGGCACGCTGTGGAAGCGCAAAACCTCGCACATCTATGTCGCTAACTGGTTTTATGGCGCTTTCATTTTGACGGTCGCCATTTTGCATATCGTGAATTCAGCAGCGATGCCTGCCACGCTCACGAAATCGTACTCAGCCTACACCGGCGTGCAAGACGCCATGATCCAGTGGTGGTACGGTCACAATGCCGTTGGCTTTTTCCTCACCGCTGGCTTCTTGGGCATGATGTATTACTTCATTCCTAAACAAGCTGAGCGCCCCGTATTTTCATATCGCCTGTCTATCGTTCACTTTTGGGCTTTGATCTTTACTTATATGTGGGCAGGCCCGCACCATCTGCATTACACCGCGTTACCTGATTGGGCGCAGTCGCTCGGTATGGTGTTCTCTTTGATTTTATTGGCACCTAGTTGGGGCGGCATGATCAACGGCATCATGACTCTGTCGGGTGCCTGGCATAAATTACGCGACGACCCTATCTTGAAATTTTTGATTGTGTCCTTGTCCTTCTACGGTATGTCTACCTTCGAAGGTCCGATGATGTCCATCAAAACAGTCAATGCACTGTCGCACTACACCGACTGGACGGTAGGTCACGTTCACTCAGGTGCACTGGGATGGGTAGGCTTCATTTCTATGGGTTCGATCTATTACCTGTTGCCACGTTTGTCGGGCAAAAATGAAATGTGGAGTAAACGCTTGATCGAAGTGCACTTCTGGGTGGCGACGATCGGCATCGTTTTGTACATCGCTTCGATGTGGATTGCCGGTGTGATGCAAGGATTGATGTGGCGTGCTGTGAATGCTGATGGAACGCTGACCTATACCTTTGTTGAAGGCGTCAAAGCGACTTTCCCTTACTACGTCGTACGTCTGTCCGGTGGCCTCTTATATTTGGCTGGCATGCTGATCATGGCCTACAACGCCTACAAGACAGTCATTGACAGTAAGCCGGTAGATACCCGTATACCTGCGCTGACTGGCGCTCACGCTTGAGTAAAGGAGAGAATAATGAAATTTACTCATGATCAAATTGAACGCAAACCGTGGCTACTGATAGTGCTGGTAATTTTGGTGGTCAGCATTGGTGGACTAGTTGAAATTGTTCCACTGTTCTTCCAGAAATCCACCACTGAACC
>JBEGSP010000060.1:0-6726 GCA_041179845.1 Pseudomonadota bacterium | reverse complement strand
TTGCAGCTGGGTTATGCGCAGGCTGGCATTAAAAAACCGGGTCGCAAAGATGTGCTGGTTTTAAAACTCGCTGCCGGAGCAACCGTGGCGGGCGTATTCACGACAAATCGGTTTTGTGCCGCACCGGTGCAGGTGTCAAAAGATCATCTCGCAGGCACACAGTCTATCGTTGCCTTAGTCGTTAATACCGGCAATGCGAATGCAGGTACGGGTGAAGCCGGTTTGGCAAATGCGCATGCTACGTGTGCTGCGCTGGCTAAGCTACTCGGTTGCGAAGCGAATCAGATCTTGCCATTTTCAACGGGCGTAATTCTTGAGCCACTGCCCCTAGAAAAATTAGTAGCAGGCTTGCCTTCGGCCATAGCGAATTTAAACGAAGACAGTTGGTTTGATGCTGCCGAAGCCATCATGACCACCGATACCCAACCTAAGGCAGCGTCGCGTGTCGTGATGATTGCGGGTAAGCGCGTCACGATGACGGGTATCTCTAAAGGTGCGGGCATGATCAAACCGAACATGGCGACCATGCTGGGCTTTATGGCCTGTGATGCAAAAATTTCTCAGCCAGTTTTACAAACATTAGTTAAACAAGCAGCGGATGCATCATTTAATTGCATCACGATTGATGGTGATACTTCAACCAATGATTCGTTTATGTTGATGGCAACCGGTGCAGGTGAACTTGAAATTACAGATGCCACGAGTGCTGAATATCATGCATTAGCCGAAGCAGTGATCGGTTTATCGCAAGAGCTGGCGCAGATGATAGTGCGTGATGGTGAAGGCGCGACAAAATTTATTACCGTCCGTGTTGAACAAGGGCGTGACGTGGAAGAATGCCGCAAGATTGCGTATGCAATCGGACATTCACCCTTAGTCAAAACAGCGTTCTTCGCTTCTGATCCTAACTTGGGTCGCATACTCGCAGCAATTGGATATGCGGGTATCAATGATCTGGACGTGAATCAAATCAATTTATATCTGGATGATGTGTGGGTGGCCAAGCAAGGTGGCCGTAATCCTGACTATCAAGAACAGGATGGTCAGCGAGTTATGAAGCAAAGTGAAATTACTGTAAGAGTGACACTCGCCCGAGGCGAGGCTGCAGCCACTATCTGGACGTGTGATCTTTCACATGACTACG
The DNA here is from genome assembly GCA_041179845.1 of Pseudomonadota bacterium. Lineage (GTDB taxonomy): Bacteria > Pseudomonadota > Gammaproteobacteria > Burkholderiales > Burkholderiaceae_D > Pernthalerella. The sequence goes on along the minus strand of JBEGSP010000060.1, from coordinate 5,582 downwards.
TATCTATTAACGCTGACTACCGTTCCTGATTATGAAAGAACTAGAACAATTTTTACAGCGGGCCGAATCTGTATTGGCGCGCGTTGAGGCCATGCTGCCGGCGCGTGCCCCTGAGGTTGATTGGTCTGCCACGGCATTTCGTTGGCGTGTGGGTCGCGATCAGCGCGGACATTTAAGCGCCGTTGCGCATCCTTCGCGTATTCGTTTAGATGATTTGCACAACATCGCGCCACAAAAGCAGCAGATTGAACAAAACACACGGCAATTCATTAGCGGCCTGCCGGCTAATAATGTGCTGTTAACCGGTGCGCGCGGCACGGGTAAATCATCGTTGATCAAAGCCTGTCTGGTGCAATTTGCTGATCAAGGTTTGCGTTTAATTGAAGTCGATAAAGAACATTTGGTCGACTTACCCGATATCGTTGATTTGGTTGCTGCGCGTCCAGAACGTTTCATTATTTTTTGTGATGACTTATCGTTTGAAGAAGGCGAGAGTGGTTACAAGGCTCTAAAGGTTGCGCTCGATGGCAGTATCTCTGCGCAATCGGACAATGTACTCATTTACGCTACGTCGAATCGGCGTCATTTGCTGCCTGAGCGCATGTCAGATAACGAAGGTTATCGTCATGTTGATGATGGCGATTTGCATCCCGGCGAAACAGTTGAAGAAAAAATTTCTTTATCTGAGCGGTTTGGTTTGTGGCTATCGTTTTATCCTTTCCGTCAGGATGATTACCTCGATATTGTGCGTCATTGGTTACATCACTTTAATGTGGCCAATTCGCAGTTTGCCGAGGCTGAGCCCGAAGCTTTGCGTTGGGCATTGCAACGCGGTTCGCGTTCGGGCCGTATTGCTTGGCAATTCGCGCGCGATTGGGCGGGTAAGCACGCGAAGTAGATGACCAGCACTCACTCAGCCTCTGATCAGGCTTCAACACATAATCCTGCGCCCGTCGATGTCGCGGTGGGCATATTGATGAAGCCGAATGGTGAAGTGTTGTTAGCATGCCGCCCTGAGGGCAAGCCTTACGCGGGTTATTGGGAATTCCCTGGCGGTAAAGTCGAGTCAGGCGAAACGATATTCAATGCATTGAAACGCGAATTCGCCGAAGAAATTGCTGTCGACATTCAATCAGCCGAGCCGTGGTGTGGTGTTGAGCATGTTTACCCCCATGCACATGTGCGACTGCATTTTTTTATTAGCCGCGACTGGCGAGGTGAGCCGCGTGCTCTGGAAGGACAGCAACTCGCATGGCAAGGTGAAGTGGCTCTTACCCCCTTACTGCCAGCCACCATACCGCTGATTGAATGGTTGGATCAACGTCGCTTTACTGATCGAACTTAGGGCTTTTAGCGAGATTTTATTTGCGCTGCGCAGGCAAAATTGCTAAAGCTAAATTCAGCTAACGTCAGTGAATGTTATCGGGGTCCAGATCAAGATCATCTGTGGGGGCAGCGCCGGGAATGATGTATTTTTCTTCTGCCCAAGCACCGAGATCAATTTGTTTGCAGCGTTCGGAGCAAAAGGGACGCCAGCGATTAGATTCTTTCCATTCAACCTTGGCCGCACAGGTCGGGCAATCAACGACAGTAACCATTGCGATGGGTCAGAAATTGCAGAGCGTTAGCTCGAAGGGGACATCGCCTTCGTAAGCTTTTGGCTTCATGTCGCCACCCTGGCTGGTGAAGCGTATCCAGAGCACGTATTTATTTGCTGAAATTTCAGGAATGGCACGCAGATCTTTATCAATGTTCACGCGCAGCAGTTGATAGGTGCGGCCTTGAAGCATTTGCTGGAAGCTGCCGGCAACTGCCACGATATTTGTGGCGCGCCCTGATTCGCGCAGTAAGCGCAAAATAATATTGATCGCTGCGAACAGTGGCTCAAGTGGTGCGAACCACTGATTGATATCCGCGCGACGCTGTTCGGTAGATTGCTGCTGCCACGCATGGTAGGAGGGTAAATCGAATTCGCAAGCGCCGCCAGGAATGATGGTGCGGCCGCGTATGCTCATCAACCATTCATTTTCGCGGATGTGTTGACCGGTTTTGCCTTGGATCGCGATTAAGGCAGCGCTGGTTCTTTCTATGTCCGACAAAATGTCGTTGAGCCGACTGCTTTCAACATTCGGATTGGACTTGAAGCCCATCAGTGTTTGCTTCTGACGTTCTAATTCTTGCAACAAATCTGACTTAAGGTCTGCCCGACCCGCAACTTCGAGCATTTCATAGATAGTCGCTAGCGCCACATGATGTTGCAGTGGATTGTCTTGCACGACAAAGAACTTGAACTTGACGTACAAGTCTTCAAGGCGCAACAGCGTGCGAATACGCTCATTGAATGGGTATTCGTAGACGATCAAGGCAGCGTTCCTCGCGAGCAGTTCATAAGTGAATAATGTGATTCTGACCGAAGCGCTCCGAAAATACAAACATCCTGCTGCTTATTATTACGATTTTTGTTACTCAGGCTGCGATTGTTTTTCATTGGCCAGCCCCAGATAGCGCTGATGAAGCTGTTCAACCTCTGCGCGCAGCGCTTCCAGTGACGTTTCGTTGACCACGACATCGTTTGCTGCCGCCAGTCGTTGAGTGCGACTAACCTGAGTGGCCATGATGGCTTGCACTTGAGCGGCTGGAAGATTATTGCGGCGCATTACCCGTTCAATCTGCAGTTGTTCGCTGCAGTCGACCACCAAAATACGATCGACGCGGTCCTTCCAGCGGCCTGATTCGACCAGTAAAGGCACGACAAAAATCAAATACAGGCCACTAACTTGGTTAGCTTCGGCTAATGTTTTTTGTGCAATCAAGGGGTGCAGTACCGATTCCAGCTGACGCCTTGCTGCCGGATCTGAAAACACCCGTTCACGCATTGCAGTGCGATCTAAGGCGCCATCAGTTGTTAAATATTTACTACCAAAAAGCGACTCGATGGCGGGCATCGCATCCCCACCGGCTGTAGTGAGTGAGTGCGAAATGGCATCGGTATCAATGATGCCGGCCCCAAGCTCACCGAATAACGTCGCTACGGCAGATTTGCCGCTGCCAATACCGCCAGTCAGCCCTACGGAAAATTGTTTAAATTGTTCAGTCATCGTGGCCGTATTGTGGGGCGAACGTTCAGAACGGCGCAAGCCAACTGTTGACGATCGGTTGGCCTATCAACAGGGTGATCAAGCCCGCCATGGCTAAAAAAGGCCCGAAGGGGATAGGGCGATCACGCTGATGACGCTTAAGTGCAATCATCAATACGCCAAATGTCGCCCCAACCACCGAGGACAACAGCACAATCAGAGGCAGCATCATCCAACCCATCCAAGCACCTAAAGCGGCCAGCAGCTTAAAGTCGCCGTAGCCTATGCCTTCTTTGCCTGTCGCTGCAAGAAACATCCAATACACCAGCCATAAAAAAAGATAACCCGCTGCAGCGCCAATTACCGCGTCGCGCAGTGGCACGAAGGTGCCATCAAGGTTGATTAACAAACCCAGCCACATCAGGGATAGTGTTAATTCATCAGGCAATAATTGCGTATCCAAATCGATAAAGCTCATGGCAATTAGCATCCACAGCAAAATCAACCCGCTAAGTCCTGCTATACCGCTTCCCAAGTGCCAAATCACCAGAGCAGACAAAGCTGCTGTTAGTAACTCAACGCTAGGGTAGCGCCACGATATGCTGGCTTTGCAATAACGGCAGCGAGCTTTGAGCCAAGCAAAGCTCAGAACAGGAAGGTTGTCTGCTAGCGATAGCTTATGAGCACACTGCGGACACGCTGATCTTGGGGTGATTAAGTTATAGCGCTCTGTATGTGTTGGAGGTTGATCGTTTTCCAGCGCTAGATAATTTTCTGACTCACGCTGCATCATGATGGGAATGCGATAAATCACCACATTCAGAAAGCTGCCTATCATCAGTCCAATAACAGACCAGCATAGTGTGGCAGTGATGTTGGCCGGAGGTGTCACCAAAAAGCTGAGAAATGATTCAATCATTATTTGTATACCCCTCGTTACACCACAGAGCCCAGCTTGAAGATGGGAAGATACATGGCGATCACCAGTCCGCCTATCAATCCGCCCAGTACGACCATGATGATAGGCTCCATTAAGGAAGAAAGTGAGGCGACTGCTACATCAACTTCATCTTCGTAAAACTCAGCCACTTTACTCAACATCTGGTCGAGTGCACCCGATTCTTCACCGATAGCCACCATTTGCGTCACCATCGATGGAAAAATCTGCGTGTTTTGCATGGCCATAGTCAGACTAGTGCCGCTTTTAACAGAGGCACTGATGCGTCGCGTTGCCTCGACATACACCACATTTCCCGACGCTCCACCCACCGATTCGAGTGATTCTACCAAGGGCACTCCGGCAGAAAACATCGTTGAGAGCGTTCTCGTCCAACGTGCAATCACAGCTTTACGCACGATTTCACCAAACAGAGGTAAACGAAGAATTAGTTTGTCGGTACTGGCGCGCATCGATGCAGATCGTTTCCAGGTCCGGACTAACACCATCGAGCCTAGCGATAGGCTACCCATGATCAGATACCAATACTGTACGAAACGATCAGAGAGCCAAATAACCATTTGCGTAGGCAAGGGTAGCTCAGCACCAAAACTTTCAAATACATTTTTAAATGCTGGCACCACCCAAATCATAATCGCAGCAGTCACAATAAAAGCCACTGCTAAAATCGCTGCTGGATAAAACATCGCTGCGCGAATTTTTCCTTTGATTGCTACGGTTTTTTCTTTATAGGTGGCTAAACGCGATAAAACTTCCTCCAAAATGCCCGCCTGTTCACCAGCTGCCACTAGATTACAAAACAGCGCATCAAAATACGCGGGATAGCGGCGCAGTGATTGCGATAAACTCGAGCCCGTTTCCACTTGTGCACGCACATCCCAAAGTAAGCGTGATACAGCTGGGTTGCCATGGCCACGTGCCACGATATCAAATGCTTGTAACAGCGGCACACCGGCTCTCAACATAGTAGCGAGTTGACGCGCAAAAATAGCGATATCTTTCTCGGTAATTTTTCGTTGTCGTAGTGAGGCTTTTTTCTTAACGCTGATATCTGTTAAGCCTTGACGGCGCAGCATTAAATTCACTCGCTCAGCACCCGTAGCGCGCATTTCACCTTGAACCATCCGACCAGCTTTATCTTTGCCTTCCCATATAAAAACTAATTCATTCGTGTTACTGGTTTGAGCGGAACTAGATGGCGTCATCAGAATCTCCCGAGTTGGTGATGCCTCTTGCAGAAAGCAAGGCGATCAATGATTAGTACAGCTGATAATTTCTTCGAGGGTGGTGTAGCCTTGCTTCACTTTTAAAAGACCGGCTTCTCTCAGCGTGCGCACTCCTTCACGTCGCGCCTGGGCTTCGATTTCTAGTGCTGTGCCATGCGCCAGAATGATGCTTTCTATCGCCTCAGTAATGGGCATTACTTGATACACACCCAGTCGACCCTTATAGCCGCTGCCACCACAAAGATCACAACCGACTGCGCGATATAAAGGCGAGCCATCGAGTTGAGATTCATGAAAACCCGCATTCAGCAGCATGTCGAG
>JBEGSP010000059.1:0-4132 GCA_041179845.1 Pseudomonadota bacterium | reverse complement strand
TGCCGTCGTTCTCTTGTTGACTTCGTTCATGCTGGTGCCCTTCCTTGGTAAGAGTTTTATCCCTACCCTCAAAGAAGGATCGATTACACCCTCGATTATTCGTATGCCCAGCATTTCGCTGAATGAAGCCATACAAATCGACATGAATGTAATGAAAATCGTTAGCCAAGTACCGGGTGTCAGCAAAGCGGTATCCCTACTCGGCCGAGGAGAATCACCGGCCGACCCCACCGCGCCGAATGAATCGAATCCCGTTGTGTCTATTGATCCCAATAGCGGTAGAACGCAAGTAGAGATTGAAGAAGACATACGCAAAGCATTGGGTAACTTACCCGGTGTTCAGATTGTCATGAATCAGCCGATTGCACAGCGCGTCGATGAAATGCTGACTGGCGTTCGCTCACAATTAGCGATCAAGATCTTTGGTGACGATTTACATGAACTAAAGCGTCTGTCAGAAGAAGTCGCCAAAGTCGTTAAGCAAGTACCTGGTGCGCGCGATATACGTATCGACCGCTTATCTGGCCAACAGGCACTCACTATCGATATTGATAGACGCGCCATTGCTCGTTACGGTATCAATGTCTCTGACATACACAGCATTATCGAGACGGCCATCGGTGGCAGCGAAGTCAGTCAGCTGTATGAGGGCGAGCGTCGCTACGGCATATTGCTGCGTTATCCAGAAAATTATCGTGATTCTGTCGATGTCATTCGTTCGACGATGCTGCGTACCGCTGAAAACGCCATGATTCCTTTGAGTAGCGTTGCCAGTATCAAAGTCATGGATGGCCCACCCAACATACAACGCGAATTAGGTAAGCGTCGTATTGTGGTGGGTGCGAATGTGGCCGGCCGCGATCTGGGAGGCTTTGTCGCTGAAGTACAGCAGCGCGTAGAAGAGAACGTCAAACTACCGGAAGGCTATTACTTTTCATGGGGCGGGCAATTCGAAAACATGGAACGCGCCATGAAAACACTGATGGTCATCGTACCGCTGACGGTGGTAGCGATTTATTTCCTACTGTTTTTAATGTTCAATTCCATGCGATTAGCCGGCCTTATCATTACCGTATTACCGTTTGCTTCGATTGGTGGTGTATTTGGTTTAGCGATCACGGGCGAATATCTGTCGGTACCCGCCTCTGTGGGCTTCATCGCCCTGTGGGGTATTGCGGTGTTGAACGGCGTGGTGCTGGTGACCTACGTACGTAAACTCAGAGAAGATGGCATGCCCATCGCCCAAGCTATCCGTGAAGGATGCGCACAACGTTTTCGTCCGGTGATGATGACAGCAACCGTCGCCTTATTAGGGCTGGTGCCATTTTTGTTTGCTACCGGCCCCGGCTCTGAAGTACAACGGCCGTTAGCCATTGTTGTGATTGGCGGCTTGATTACCTCAACACTGCTAACCCTAGTCGTCTTACCTGTACTGTACCGCTGGTTTGAACCACCGGTCGAAGCACAAGGTTCAGTCAACCTGTAAACAGCATTTACTGATCAATCAAGCGCTGGCGTGTAAACGATTCGGCGCTTGAGTTGGTCCAATAACTACGAAATGGCTCAGGCAGATCAGACACCGCAGCCGCATCAAGCAAAGCATCTTGTTTAATGGTGGGCAAAGTCGCTGACAATGGCACGGGGTGACCTCCCGTGCCACGCACCATGATGTGATCCGCGGTGATTTGTTCAGGATGCTCCAACCCCGCTGCTCCCACTAATTCAGACAACGCATGAACAGTCAGCTCATGAAAGTTCGCGACGCGCGTCGCTTTGTCTGGTACCACCAACGCACGCTGGCGATTTGGATCTTGTGTCGCCACACCTGTGGGACACGTATCGGTATGACAGCTGCGCGATTGTATGCAACCTAATGCAAACATAAAACCGCGCGCCGAATTACACCAGTCCGCACCCAGAGAAATTGCGCGCGCAATATCAAACGCAGAAATGATTTTTCCTGAAGCACCAATTCGAATCCGATCACGCTTACCTATACCGACCAAGGTGTTGTGTACCAAGCGCAGCCCTTCGCGCATAGGCATTCCGACGTAATCAGCAAACTCGACAGGTGCTGCTCCCGTACCGCCTTCACTCCCATCCACCACAATAAAATCCGGATAGGTATCCGTCGTTAGCATCGCTTTAGCAATCGCAAACCATTCCCAAGGCTGACCAATACACAATTTAAAGCCAACGGGTTTACCCCCTGATAGCTCGCGTAATTGACGAATAAACGCCATCAACTCAAGCGGCGTTGAAAAAGCACTGTGCGATGCGGGTGAGACACAATTCTGACCAATAGGAACACCACGTGTTGACGCAATCTCTATCGTCACTTTCGCCGCAGGTAATACACCGCCGTGGCCTGGCTTAGCACCTTGCGACATTTTTATTTCTATCATTTTCACTTGGGGCGATGCGGCTTGCTCGGCGAATCGCTGAGGATCAAATTTACCATCTGGCGTGCGACAGCCAAAATACCCCGAACCAATTTCCCACACCAAATCACCCCCATGTTCGCGGTGATAAGAAGAAATCGATCCCTCTCCGGTGTCGTGATAAAAGCCCCCTACTTTCGCACCGCGATTTAATGCGCGTATCGCATTCGGCGAGAGCGAACCAAAACTCATGGCTGAAATATTAAAGATGGATGCCTGATACGGTTGAGCACAGTCTGAGCCACCAATACGAATTCGAAACGTCGCAGGATCAGTAACTTTAGGCGCGGCCGAGTGACCTATCCACTCCGTGTCTCTACTGTAGACCGACTTGATCGTACCAAAGCCACGCGCATCATTTTGGCGCTTTGCACGGGAATACACCATGGCCCGTTGATTACGCGAGAACGGAAGATTTTCTTCATCGTTCTCAAGAAAATATTGACGTATCTCTGGACGTATATATTCGAGCATGAAACGCAAATGGCCCGATACCGGATAATTTCTCAGTACGGAATGATGCTCTTGTCGATAATCACGCCAGCCGACAATAAAAAGAATCAGGCAAATGAATGAGGCTAGATGCGAGAACGGAAAAAATAAAAAAATACCAAAGCCCGAGAGCACCCAGGGTAAAAAACGCGAATACTCAATCATTGGCTATCTCCTTCTTTCGTTTCAACCGTTCTTCTACAAACCTACACTGAGTCGCATGCGCAACGCACAGTCGTGGAATCGGTTTAATTAAATTCAACCGTTAACTGTGGGTCACCCGGCAAGCCCAGGTACTGTACTCTCGCTTTCATCCCTGGCTTAGTGGGAAGTGGCGGTATAAAACCACCTAAACTTAAGATGTCCCCTTTTTTCAAGGTGATGCCATCTTTTTTCAAGGCCTGTGCCAACCACATCGCGGCATTGATGGGATTGTCCATCAGAACACTGCCTTTAACGCGACCAAGTTCTTTGCCTTCGGCATCATCCGTCATCACGACGGTCATGTTGGCTAATGCATCTAAATACGCTTGTGTTTTCTTGACGGGTATTTCCATGCCCATCACACCACCACGAAACGCCACATTGGTTGAAATCATGGCATTTCCACTGAACTGACCTTCCAACATCAAATCGGGTAGCTCAATAAAAGGAATGATGGATTCAAGATAACCCAACGCTTCCAGCGGTGTCTTTGCATCAGCAAGGCGCGGATCGCTCACTTCCACCAAAAAATCAGCCTCAACCAAAGGACGCGCACCGAAATCTGCAGGAAGAACCGCAATGATGTCGATCATATTGCGTTGATACATATAGCCCCATTTCGGACCATCAACGCCAAAGCGTTTTTGCAAAGCGGGATTAGTAAACGCTGCTTTGTAACCTACCAAGGCACCCAAAGGTAGCGTCAGCTTTTTACCGAGTTTACGTTTGGCGCACTCCGCATCCTCTAAACTAATCTCATTACCAAAACCCTTACTCAGTTTTCTCTGACTAAATTCCTTAACATAGGCATCAATGGCTGCATCATCAGGGCAAGCTGCCAACGTAGCCGATGTCATAAATAATGCGCCTGCCATTAACGCGCTGGCGAGTAAGCGAAATGGATACGACCTAGGGATAAAAATATTCATCATGAGTGGTTAATTCCTCTAAAAAAGCGATGACTGCTGAAGAGTGATTTACGGCGGCAAGAATGG
>JBEGSP010000058.1:0-6227 GCA_041179845.1 Pseudomonadota bacterium | reverse complement strand
AGGCAACGACCGAATCCGCTAAAATCACGTCTTTGCACTATCCATTGGAGAACTTGACATGTCTATGGCTGACCGCGACGGAAAAATTTGGAAAGACGGCCACATGGTCGACTGGCGCGATGCCACTTTGCACATGCTCACCCACAGCCTGCACTACGGTATGGCCGTGTTTGAAGGCGTCAGAGCTTACAACACCGCTCAAGGGACAGCTATCTTCCGACTTAAGGAACATACCCAACGCTTATACAACTCGGCAAAAATCTTTCAAATGAAAGTGCCGTTTGATATGGACACCATCATGAACGCGCAACTCGAGGTTGTGCGCGCTAACAAACTCGAATCCTGCTACTTGCGTCCTCTGGTTTGGATAGGCTCAGAAAAAATGGGCGTCTCTGCTCGTGGTAATACGATTCATGTAGCGATTGCAGCCTGGCCGTGGGGGGCTTATCTTGGTGAAGAAGGTTTGGCTAAAGGCATACGCGTTAAAACCTCATCCTTCACACGTCATCACGTAAACGTATCGATGGTGCGCGCTAAAGCGAGTGGTTACTACATCAACTCGATTCTCGCTAATCAAGAAGTCACCGCCGACGGTTACGATGAAGCTTTGTTGCTCGATACCGAAGGCTATGTGTCTGAAGGCGCTGGAGAGAATGTCTTCATCGTTAAAAGCGGAAAAATTTACACCCCTGATTTAGCCAGCTGCCTCGATGGCATCACGCGTGATTCCGTTGTCACCATTGCGCGCGATTTAGGTATTGAAGTGATTGAAAAACGTATCACTCGAGATGAAGTGTATTGTGCTGATGAAGCATTCTTTACTGGTACAGCTGCAGAAGTTACGCCGATACGCGAACTTGATGGCCGCGCAATTGGTGAAGGCAGTCGTGGCCCTGTTACCGAAAAAATTCAATCGATGTTTTTCGATATCGTCGGCGGTAAAGCGAAACAATATAATCACTGGCTCACGCGCGTTTAATTGAATCACACCATGACTCAGCAAACTCCGATTCAAGCAGTTGAACTCGATGGCACACAACTGCCAGCCCACTGCCCTAATCCAGCGATGCCCATTTGGTCATCTCATCCCAAGGTGTCGCTGGATTTTTCAGATCACGGTGAAGCACGCTGCCCTTACTGCTCTACGGTGTACCGTCTGAAACCCGGTGCTGTCATTCATCACGGCCACTGACATTGACGTCGGGCCCTAACCAGACCGCGCTTCAGTCTGCTGCACACACATGCCTACACCTGCAAAATTGATGGCTAGCGCTGAAGATGTCGAACATGCCTTCTATGATGCGATAGCACGCGCCGATCTTGAGAGTCTGATGGCGCTTTGGGCTGATGATGAAGAGATTGTCTGCGTCCATCCCGGCGCACCCAGACTGCAAGGGCATGCGGCGATACGGGAATCCTGGGAAATGATTTTTGAGCGCGGCCCAGTTCACATACGGCCACGCCAACTTCACATCAGCCACAACATGACGTGCTCAGTACACAACCTGATTGAAGAAGTTAAAACCCCTGATGATCCCGATTGGCAAGAAGCGCATATTTTGGCGACCAACGTCTATCTCAAAACACCTCAGGGTTGGCGCATCGTGATTCATCACGCCTCCGTCGCGCCGGGCAAGCCCGCAGACGATCCGGGTTCTGCAGCAGCCATGCTGCACTGATGTAAGCGGCCCATGAGCGACTATTCCGCTCCCGGATGGCTACCTGGTGGCCACCTGCAAACAATCTATCCCGCTAAATTCATAGAGCCGCCAGCCGTCACGCTGAAACGTGAGCGGTGGGATACACCGGATAATGATTTCATCGATGTCGATTTCGTTGAAGGTCTTCCCGGCAAACCACTGCTGGTGTTGTTTCATGGACTAGAAGGCTCATCGTCTAGCCACTACGCTCGCTCCATACTCAAACATATTGAATCGCTGGGATGGTCCGGCGCCATTCCTCATTTCCGCGGATGCTCAGGTGAACTCAATCGAGCACCACGCTTTTATCATTCGGGTGACTCAGGTGAAATCGATTGGATACTGCACAAGATGGTGCGCCATCCACTGTATCGCAATGCCTCAAATTTTTTTGTTGCAGGTGTTTCATTAGGTGGGAATGCCTTATTACGCTGGCTAGGTGAATTCCCGGAAGATTCAGGTTTTGTGGATGCCGCCTGCGCAATTTCAGCGCCCCTCGATCTGGCTGCTGGCGGTGCATCGCTATCGCGTGGCATCAACATGATCTACACACGATCTTTTTTACAAACGCTCAAACCTAAATGTTTGCAAAAGCTAGAGCAGTTTCCGAATTTGTTCGATCGTGAAAAAATGCTCAAAGCTCGTAACCTCTACGAGTTTGATAATGTCGTAACGGCACCTCTACACGGCTATCGGGATACGGATGATTATTGGAACCGAGCGAGTGCAAAACATGTGCTGTCTTCTATAGTCGTACCGACACTGGTGCTGAATGCACGCAACGATCCTTTTTTACCCGCCAAACATTTGCCACGTACAGCCGCCGATGCTGTGTTGCTTGAATACCCGGCACATGGCGGCCATGTAGGTTTTGCGCGCGGCCGACCTCCTGGACATCTCGATTGGTTACCCAGACGACTCGTCAGATTTTTGAATGACCAGATTAATCTTCGACGTCAAGAAAACTCGTCGCGAGTAACATGATCACACATCTAAGCAACGTTGATGGATGAACTCGTAAAACAGTCTCTGACTAAGTGGCCTAACGTACCTCACTGCTATGGCTGGCTAGCATTAGATGCTCGCGGTGCCTTTCGCATGCGTGATGAGGCAGCGCAAGCTGCCCATCAACAAGGCGACATTATTCGACATGAATCACTGCTGGCTTTTATCTATCGCAACTACGATTGCGATAACCGTGGCGCATGGTATTTTCAAAATGGTCCGCAACGCGTCTATGTCGAGCTTGAAGCCACACCTTTTATCGTACGCACCGACCCTGAGTTAGGCTTTGTTTTGCATGACCGCACACCCGTGCGTGAAGTTGATCAAGTTTTCATGACCGATACGGGTCAATTGATCATCCAAAGCCACCAGAAAATCGCCATGTTGGATCCTAGCGATTTGGCACACTGTTTAACTATGCTCTATGTGAAAGAGCATGCGATAGCGGATGATGATTTGCTGACATGGTTAAGCACGCCTAATCAACCATTACAACTACAACTAGGTCAGCAATTTAAAAGCGTGGAATGGGTGGATTCGAATCAACTACAAAACCGATTTAATTTTATTGCTCAGCCAAGCAAGCTAGCCCAAACAAGCCAACCATAAATCTCACTTTATTTACGCTTAGATTTTTCCATCAACTCTCGCCAACTCGCCTGTAGCTCGCGCTCGCGTGCGTCGATCACTGCTTGATCGTAAAACGAGGCATCGGAAGAGCTGCGCGCCATTTTTAATTGCTCCAATGCTGCAGGTAATGCACCAGTGAGTGAATAGTACTCAGCCAGCGCAAGGTGCTGCAAAGCTAACTTACCTTGCTCTGCATAGGCTCGAGCTAATGCTCGTTGTACGCCAGGATCTTGTCGATATAACTGCGCTTGATCACGCAAAAAAGTAGTAGCTTCATTTTTTTTGCCATTTACCAATAACGCATCGGCATATTGCATAGTGATCGCGCGCGATAAAGGGAATTGAATGCGCGCTTCTTTCGCGAGTGACAGTGCGTTAGAGGCTTGTCCTCCCAACAACTCCAACTCAATCGCAAAACTCGACAGAATCTGCGACGCAGGATAAGACGGGGCACGGGTCGCTTCAGCTTTTAATTCATTCAACAAAACAAAAGCACGTGCTGAATCACGCTGACGTTGAGCTAACATCGCCAATCCGTATTTGGCCGCCATCAACTGCGCCCGCGTACCTTGGCGCGACTGCTCTAAAAATACCGCGGTCGCATCACGCCAACCCTGCGGCGTATCGTCTTGCAGAACACGCAGGCGTGATCGAATGAGTAAGAAATCTAAACTATCGACATGCTGTTTGTAAGACAACGAACGAATGCGTGCTTCAATATCGGCCATACGTTCACCCGTCATCGGGTGTGTCCGCAAATACGACGGTAAATTATCAGTGCGATTACGGCTGGCATTTTGCAATCGTCCAAAAAAATTCACCATCCCATTCAATTCAAAACCTGCACCACGCAAAATCTGTAAACCTAAACGGTCTGCCTCACGTTCTGCATCACGACCAAAACTCAGCTGGCGCTGAGCGGCGATACCCGTACCACCCATCATGGCCGCACCAGCCAAATCGGGACTGCTACGCGCAGCTAGCGCAGCAATCAACAAACCCGCCATAGGCAGCAAGGCATCCTTACGTTGATTGCCTATCATGCGCGCAATATGTCTTTGTGACACATGGCCTATTTCATGCGCGAGCACTGCTGCTAGCTCGGATTCAGATTGCGCTGATAACACCAAGCCAGAATGTGAACCAATAAATCCACCAGGCAAGGCAAACGCATTCAGCGAGGGATCCCGAACCCCAAAGAAAAAGAAATCGTAGCCAGCATCACCGCGCGCCTCTGGGCTACTCCCCAACAAAATCCCGCCTAGTTGATTCAGATAATCTAGCGTTGGCGCATCCTCGATGTAATCCGGATCACGACGGATATTATTCATTACCTGCTCGCCCAGCCGCCGCTCCATCAATGGCGACAGCTCTTCGCCATCCGTTCCACCCAAATTCGGCAAGTTCTGCGCGTGCAAAAGCGAGGGCGCTATCAATACGGGACTCGCCAAGGCGAGCACCATAGCAACGCCAAGGCGAATGGCAGGCTGCAGGAAGCGGGGGTAAGACGCGGGTTTCATAGTGCTATGATACCTGCAAGCACGCGCATCTTGCCTTTACTCACACGCTCTTACATCCTGAAATTTTCCTGATATGAGTTCTAAAAAATTATCAACCGATATGAAATCCGATAATGGTGGCCTGACTCATTTTGATGAGGGCGGTCAAGCCCACATGGTCGACGTCGGCGCCAAAGCCGAGACCCATCGCGTGGCGATCGCCAGCGGCGTCATCTTGATGAAACCACAAACCCTCGCGGTAATTACCTCTGGCACCGCCAAAAAAGGCGATGTGCTGGGCATTGCCCGAATCGCCGCCATCATGGGGGCTAAACGTACAGCCGACCTCATACCGCTTTGCCACCCATTGGCACTGACTCGCGTTGCGGTTGAATTCACCACCAACGACGCTGAATCCAGCATCATGTGCAATGCTCAAGTCGAAACCTACGGTAAAACCGGCGTTGAAATGGAAGCGCTGACCGCGGTGCAGATAGGTCTGTTAACTATTTACGATATGTGCAAAGCGATTGATCGAGGCATGACAATTACTGATGTGCGCGTGATGGAAAAGCAAGGTGGAAAGTCAGGGCATTGGAAGGTAGAGTAATTAATGCACACCTATCCAACACCGCAATTTTTATTGTGAATCCCACCTTTTCTGCAATGAGCACGCCTAGACTACGCGCCTTGGTCGTGGTGACTGCACTTGCTTGTTCGGCAGTTAATTCAACAGCCGCTAGCTTATTTGGTGATCTGTCTTGTGAAGCTTGGTCGGACCTAGACCAACCAACAAAAAAAACGTGGACCAACGCGTTTCTTGCACCACTCAGTTTGACCCATCAAGGTCTTGCAAGAACGAAGCAAGATCGATACAACGATGATCCGAAAGCTGTTGATCCCGCCATTGTCAGCATAGATACCTTTTGTCTCTCGCATCCGAAAAATAGTCCGGCAGATGGTGCCATTGCTTATTTGAATGCGCTGATTGAAAACTGATATGAACTGCTAGGGAGATGTTGATTTATTTTGAATTTTATGGCGAGCCAGCTCAGCTGTGCGACGCGGGGTAAAGCCAATAAAGGGTTAGTGTTAATCATTTTCTCGAGAAACATCTTGCTTTTATTTATTCATTACTTTCTCAGGTAACCTGTCCAGGTTATTAAACATCCAAGATGAATACCTGGAATTAATAGAAAAGTGAATTTAGAAATCACCGTATCTGAAGCCGAAATAACATTACAACTTATACCCATAGGAAAGAATAACTTTTTTTGCTTTTTCAGATTTCATAAAATTAAGCAAAGCTTTTGCAGGCTCGGAGTTTTTTCCAGGGACGAGAAGTACAGCATCTTGACGTAACTCATCATGAAATGAATCAGGCACAATCCAT
>JBEGSP010000057.1:0-6642 GCA_041179845.1 Pseudomonadota bacterium | reverse complement strand
AATAAATTCCCAAGCCATTGGATGAATAAATTTCGACGCAATTGCGCGAGAGAGTTCCGCAACCGCCGCCAGGTGCGCTAATTAATGTTTGCACACCAAGGTTGGCATAAGCCGCACTATCTCCATCAATACTGTGCGCAGTCACTGCAAGTGTACCGGCACAATTGGCAGGTTGATTCACGCTATTAAAACCACCATTACCATTAGAGACCACTACGATCGCACCTGTAGCATTCACATCATTAATCGCAGCTTGAAATGCTCGTGAACACGTTCCTGCTATGCCCAAACTCAGATTTATGATGCGAGCTGGGTACGTGTTTTTAGGTGCACCTGGAACAGCCAATCCGGCGGCCCAGCGCATTCCGTCAATAATGTCAGAGGTATAGCCTCCGCATTTACCGAGCACTCTGACAGGCACGATCCGAACATTAGGCGCGATACCCGCGCCATATAAACCATTGTTCATTAACGCAGCAATTACTCCCATCACATGAGTGCCGTGCCAACTTGATCGCGCTGCAGCAGCTCCTCTTCCGCATTCATTCGCCACAACAGCATCGCCCGGATCACTAGCATCAGCATCACGGCCATTACCATCATTCGCCATTGCCTTATTACTGACAAAATCATAGCCGGGTAGTACGGCCTGTAAATCAGAATGCGGCCGGTAGCCTGTATCAAGCACCGCTACATCAATAGTTCCATTGCCAAGCGTGATGTCCCATGCAGGTGGCAGATCAGCGCCTCCAGCGTTGCTACCTATCGGCGTCATGAAATGCCATTGACCGGGCGCTCCTGAATAACCCGGATCATTCGGCATAAAAGCATGCGCTTGCATACGTACGTCGGGCTCGACGGATTCAACTTCCGTATTTGTAGAAAGTTTGGCAGCCAGTGCTCGCGCTTCGTCTATAGAAACAGGTCTATCTAATTTGAGTAAATGTGACTTACCCGATAACTGGCGCTCAATACTAAGCGACGTCGCTGCGATGTTTGATAGATGACTATCATTGCGACGCTCAAGTTGCTCACTTAGCTTTTTACCTTTACTTACTCGAGGGGTAATGATGAGATGATCGACCTCCATAGGAGGGATGATCTGACCTGATGATGTAGCTTGTAAGCCAGCTTTTGCTTGAGGCCTGGCATCTTGCGCAAAACCGTAAACACTAAACGCTAACTGCAAAATTAGCGATGCAAGCACAGCGTGGGTCATCAACACGCGCTGACGCAAAATAATGGACATAGTCAAAACGCTGCAACAAATTAATGCGATTGACTGTAGCAGTAGCTATTTTTTTTATAGCGTAGAAAAGAACACGTATTACGACTCTATTCAGCGACGACGTCGTACCAAATAAAAAGGGCAGGCTGCGAGTCGCAAGCCTGCCCTGTAAAACTACGACAACGCTAATTAAAGGCCAGCAGCTGCCTTCAACGCTGCTGCCTTGTCGGTGCGCTCCCAGCTAAATTCTGGCTCTTCGCGACCGAAGTGACCATAGGCTGCGCTCTTACGATAGATAGGACGCAGCAAATCGAGCATTTGCACGATACCTTTAGGACGCAAATCGAAATGTTCGAGTACCAGCGCTTCGATTTTTTCATCACTGATTTTACCGGTACCAAACGTAGTCACCATTACGGAGGTTGGCTTCGCAATACCGATGGCGTACGAGATTTGGATTTGGCAACGTTCAGCCAAACCAGCAGCGATAATATTTTTCGCTACATAACGACCTGCGTACGCTGCTGAACGGTCAACCTTGGAGGGATCTTTTCCTGAGAATGCACCACCACCGTGAGGCGCTGCGCCGCCGTAGGTATCAACAATAATTTTACGGCCGGTAAGTCCGCAGTCACCCTGCGGACCGCCGATAACAAAACGACCGGTTGGATTCACCAAGAAACGGGTGCCCTTGAGCCATTCTTTAGGAACGACCGGTTTGATGATTTGTTCAATGACGGCTTCTTCAATCTGCTTGTGTTCCATTTCTGGTGCGTGCTGAGTCGATAAAACAATCGTATCGATAGAGACCGGCTTGCCATCCACGTATTTCAGTGTAACTTGTGATTTTGCATCGGGACGCAACCAAGGCAAGCGACCATCTTTACGCAACTGCGATTGACGCTCAACAATGCGGTGAGCATAGTGAATTGCCGCTGGCATCAGTTCTGGTGTCTCATTACAGGCATAACCAAACATCAGGCCTTGGTCGCCTGCGCCCTGATCCAGATCGATACCTTTGCCTTCATCCACGCCCTGAGCAATATCTGGTGACTGCTTGTCATAGCAAACCATCACGGCGCAACCGCGGTAATCAATACCAAAATCGGTGTTGTCGTAGCCTATGCCTTTGAGTGTGTCGCGAGCGACTTTGATGTAGTCAACATTCGCCGACGTGGTGATTTCACCTGCGAGCACGACCAAACCGGTATTACACAAAGTCTCTGCAGCTACGCGCGCGCGCGGATCTTGCTCGAGAATTGCGTCAAGGATGGCGTCGGAAATTTGATCAGCAACTTTGTCCGGATGACCTTCGGACACTGATTCGGAAGTAAAAAGATATTCGTGTGACATGCAAGCCCCTAATAAAAAAGATTGACAACGTGTCGCGGCAATCTCCTGAGCCTGCGACGCTTTAGCGAAATTTGTAGACCGCCTCGCAAGTTGTCTGATTAACTCGGCGGTGAAAAACTTTCGTGGTATTTTACGCCTCTCTCTTGATTTGAGTAAAGTCTCCGTTTACCTTCTCCGCATGCTGCTGCGCGTATTCCAGATTTTGGCTTGGCTGCCGCTGCCGCTGATGCATGCACTCGGTGCTGCTGCCGGCTGGCTCACCTACGCCTCATCGCACACCTATCGTGAGCGTATGCGATTAAATTTAAAGCAAGCCGGCTATCTTTCAGCACTCCATCAAGCGATCGTGGAATCCGGTAAAAACCTGTTAGAGCTTCCTTTTATATGGTGCGGTAATTCGTCGCGCGTTCTGCGCTCAGCCAAAGTGCATGAATGGCACGTTGCTCAATCTGCGATAGATAGCGGCAAAGGCGTAATCTTTTTGACACCACATTTAGGCTGCTTCGAAATCATTGCGCAAGTTATCGCCAGTCGCGCACCGCTGACCGCGCTGTACCGACCACCACGTATGGCTATGCTTGAACCCTTGTTAGAAAAAGCACGTCAGCGCGATGGCCTTGCGCTAGCTCCAGCAAATTTATCGGGTGTTCGCACGTTACTAAAAACACTGCGTAAGGGCGGCTCTGTCGGACTGCTGCCAGATCAAGTGCCGCGCGCCGGCGAAGGTGTATGGACAAAATTTTTTGGCAAACCCGCTTACACCATGACGCTACCTGCCAAGCTAGCGCACATGAGTGGAGCAACCATTATCTTGTCGTATGCCGAACGGCTGCCCTACGGGCAAGGCTATGCTGTTCACTTCGTTCCATTTGAACGGACGTTAATAGGCACTACTGAGGAACAAGCAGA
Organism: Pseudomonadota bacterium; assembly: GCA_041179845.1. GTDB lineage: Bacteria > Pseudomonadota > Gammaproteobacteria > Burkholderiales > Burkholderiaceae_D > Pernthalerella. The sequence continues at coordinate 3,152 of JBEGSP010000057.1, read as the reverse complement.
AATCATAAACACCACCATGGAAGATTTAATAGCACGTTGTCCCTCACAATATTTTTGGAGTTACAACCGTTTTAAAGGTCAACCACCTGTAAACGCTATACCTTCGGACCAGGCATCATGAGATTACTACTGGCGATTATGTGGGTACTGCATTGGCTACCGCTGCCGATCTTAGGGCGGATTGGTAAATTCATCGGCAGTATTTTATTTATCGCGGTCGCAGAACGACGTCAAATCACACTGACTAATTTGCGACTCTGTTTTCCTAAGATGACAGAGAAGCAGCGCATCGCAATCGCTCGCGCTCATTTTCAAGGCTATGCTCGAAGCATCTTAGAGCGCGGAATACTGTGGTGGGCCTCACCTGAACGACTGCGACGGTTAATTAAGGTAACACCTGCCGTTCCGACAAAATTGGCACAAGAACGTCCCACCATTTATCTTTGTCCTCACTTCGTATGCCTTGAAGTCGCTGGCACTGCAATCACTATGGCGGGACCGGCATGCTCTATCTACACACGTCAGCACAGCGAACTGTTCGATGAGGCACTGCGCAAAGGCCGATTGCGCTTTACTACGGATGAACGCAATTTATTAGCCCGAAATGCGGGTATCAAGCCCATCATTCGCGCGATGCGAAGTGGGCGACCTTTCCTGATGCTTCCGGATATGGATTTCGGGCGCAAGGAATCAGTGTTCGTACCATTTTTTGGAATTCCAGCAGCCACATTGACAGCACCGGCACGACTGGCAGCGGCCACCGAAGGCCAAATTATTCCCGTTATTACACGATTCCAGCCGCATTATCGCGGCTGGGAAGTGCGTTTTTTCCCACCTTGGGAAAACTACCCGGGAGACGATATAGAGCAAGCAACACGCTTTATGAATACTTTCATTGAAGAGCGCATTCAAGAAGCACCTGCCGAATATTTCTGGTCACACAAACGATTTAAAACACGGCCTGAAGGTATACCGAGCTTATACGATTAAAGCGCGCACTTAGTCATCACTTTTTTCAGTCTCAACCGACGTACTACTGTCCGATTCCGTCTTTTCTGAAACAGGCTTTGATTCAGCTTGACCATCTGCACGGCCTTTTTCCTCAACTGCGGATAAAGATGATTCTGTAGCATCATTTTTCTCATCGTTCTGATCAGCCTTAGCTGATTTTTTGAGAGGGCTTACATCGGGCGTACTTAAGGGCGAATTAAGCTCTGAACTTTTTTCTTCATTTTTCTTTTCTAAATTTTCAACATACGAATTGATTGATTGCTCAATTTTTTTAAACAATTCTGGATCTGTATTTTTCTCTTCTTTTTGTATCTTGAAAGCTTCTAATTGCTGATGACAATACGCGACAGAGTCTTTTGTAAACGCGTTATAGTCTTTAGCTTTTAGATCAATAATTTTATTTCGAATAAAAATAAAAAATTCAGTTGAAATTTTGTCAAACCCGGCCGTCTTTGCAAACTCCGTAAATTTTACAATTCTTTTTCTTTGCATCTCGCTCTGTCGAGCAGCTTCTTCATTAAATTCACTGTCTTCGTCCGTAGTGGCTCTGGAGGCGCCACTTAAATGAGAAGTCGAAGTCGATCTCGGCGAAAATAAACCCTTAATCGAGCTCAGCACGCTACCCTTTTCAATCCCCGCTAATTGAAGCTTACTAGCTGACTGAGCAGTTAATTTGAGCCCTTTTGCGTAATCGTCAACATATTTTTTTACTTTCCCTGGTTGATGTCCCTGATTACTCAAAATATCAATCACAAAAGAATCTATTTTATTTACGAGGTATGAATTTATATAGCTACTTAGCTTTGCGTAAAAGCCGGCGCCATTTTTAGTATCGGCCGCAAGTTTAGGACCCCAAATAGTCATAAAAGAAAACGTAGAAATAAAGCCTACCAATGCACTTTTCCTTTGCACTAGCAGAGCTTTCATTTCACTACCACCAGTTTTTTCAAACCACGTAATCACTTGATGATCAATTTCGAGCAGTAATTTTTTAATCGGATCTGGAAATTTCGATGATACCAACTTCATATCGGAGCCAAAAAAATAGTCCCCTACTATCTTCATTGTTGGCACCATCAATTCCACTATGCCTGGATGGTTAACTTGTTCCACTGCACGTAAACCCTCACTAAGTTTGGTAACTTTCGTCCCCACCTTGGAAAATTCACGCATCACTTTTTGTAGCAGCTCATCTAGTTTTTTTTGGTCCAGATGATGGTTTATAAATGGTTCGCAAAACAGTTCCGTGATGTTGATACATTTATGTTTCACCCCTGATGCAGTCTCATAATTTACGACAATTAGAGGCTCTCTTAAGATGGATTTAACAACGTTAGCGCTCTCCATTTTTTTTCCACACCCAATTTCTACAGCGATCATCACATGAGCCAATTGTTCCGGTTTTAGAATGTAATTTTTCTGAAATCCGAGATCAATTATCTGGCGCACCCTGTCTGAAAGACCATCCGCATGTAATTCGTTCTTCGTCGCTGCTTTTTCACTTGGTGAAGGTATGACAGAAGTCGAACCAGAACTGCTACTAGGCGTCTTAGGTGTAGACGGAGCATCCGATAGTGAGATCGGCGTGTTCGCAGCCGAATTGCTAGAAGTTAGTTTGGTAGGGGTACTGTTCACAGTTTTTATATCGCGCCTTACAGGCAGCGTATGCGGCGAACCTATTGGCGGACTGTCTATGTTTATATAAAGATTAGGCTGCGAACTTTTGCTAATTAACGTCGGACGTTTTGTAGCATTGGCTACGCCTTGTGAGGCTTTCCACGTATTACCAACCCCTTTATCAGATTCCGCGCTTGGAGAGCTTGATGAGCTTCCGGTAGTTTTTTTTTGATCTGTCTGAGTATTTAAATCCAAATTACTGCTTGAATTGTTTTTGCTTAATGGAGGGGTGCTCATGGCGAGCCTTTCAATAAAATAGGGAGAATAGATTTGTAGAGCGAGCCAGTAACGTGAGCAGAAATTTCTGGCACTTTTAAAGAGAAAGACAGTGACTTACGTGTCTGGCAATTTTTACTCAGGCCATTTTCGTAACTACTGTTTGTCCTAAGTTCCGGCAGCCGTGAGAAAATCCAAATGAAACGCTAACTAATTGCGGTCTGCAGCTAGCTCAACCGACAATCTGG
>JBEGSP010000056.1:0-8675 GCA_041179845.1 Pseudomonadota bacterium | reverse complement strand
TAGTCCTAATGTTTTCACCCCCGCCAGTTTGAAGGGGGTAAATTTCGGTATTCATTTTGTCATCAGCCTTTTATTAAGCTGACATATATCGCAGGTACTCTATAGTTTACATAATGGTAGTTGGAATTAGGAGGGTATTGATGGATATCGCTATGGACCGAGAAGAGTTAATTGCAGAGCTACAGCGGCTGGAAAAATATGGTTTTTACGTCATCGAAGAAGCCTATGAATTGGCCGATCTCATGGATTTGACTGCGCTATCCGATATGCCACTATCGACAGCTGCATTAGTCGTTAGCCAAAAAGCGATCGAGATGAAATTTGACCATCGGTCCCCAGTGTTCGCTGTAGCGACTAAAGCGCCAGAACAGCGTCATTGCTGAAGTTTTCATAGAAGATTAAGTCCCAGTTTTAATTGTCTCAACTGGGTGAGTCTGACTCAATCGCATGTCGTCATCAAAGTTTCATAATCACACGATACCCTTTACGTTGTAATTGTTACTAACGTAGCAGGGTGATATGAACGGTCTTTTGCATAAATTATCAGCAGGCCAAGAATTCATCGCTAAAGGCGGGCCTGATACATTCAGCGCAGATTGCCTAATGCGATGTATTGATGTCTTTAGAAGTTTGAAATCTGATGCGCAAATGATGATTCTTGCGATTGATTCGCGTGATTATGTAGGTATGCTGGTTCATGAATTTGCTAAAAATAATCCGGAAACACGAGAATTGTTTTCAGATCAAGGTTTCAAAGTTATAGGAGCACCACGCTTAATTGGCCGCCGTATTCTTGCATTTACATACAGTTTTTTAAGTATGGATCTCGTTTCGTTTGAAGAATCGACGCTCGACAACTGTAATAAACCTGTACTCATATTTTCTGATTCGAGTACGTTTCTTATCGATTGTGAGTCACACCTTTTACCGGGATAGTCGATGATACATAGTCGCCGTGGATGGTTATCACTGACTTTACTGCTGGCCTGTGATCCTTTGTTTGCTCAGGTCGCGATTGGTAAATTTTCGTCGGTAAAGCCTGACATACCAGCTCCCTGGCAATTGATACGACTTGAAAATCAGGTGCCTGCAACGTCCTATCGCATTAGCTTATGGGATGGCGTTGATGCGATAGAGGCGCGTGCAGAGCGGAGCATGGCTTTGTTGGGCCGACCTGTTGATGTCGATTTGACGGCGACACCAGTACTCTGTTGGCGTTGGCGTGTTGATGGAGTAGTTCGCTCTGCTGACATGACGCGCCGTCGTGGTGATGATTATGCTGCACGTATTTATCTTGCTTTTGATTTGCCATCTGCCGCATTGAGTTTGACTGATAAAGCATCGTTAACTCTGGCGCGTACATTTTATGGCAATCGTGTGCCCGATGGGGCGATCAATTATGTTTGGGACAATCGCCATCCTGTGGGTACGCATATGCCGAATGCTTACACCGATCGAGTTCGAATGATCGTGCAACGTTCCGGTAATGAGGAGGCTGGATTTTGGGTGACTGAACGAGTCAATATTTATCAGGATGTAAAACGTTCATTTGGTACATCCGATGCCCGACTTAAACTAGTGGCAGTAGCTTCGGATTCTGATAATACCGGTGAAACCGTTAGGGCTGGATTTGCAGATTTACATTTTGTTCGTGCGACCGAAGTATGTCAGTTCGAAAGCTTGAAACCGGGTATGGCACTTGAACAGGCTATTCAGCCTCGACATGCTGAGTAACGAAAAACTGCTTGTTTGACCTACTTTAGTTTGATCCAAAAAAAAGCCCGCCATTCGGCGGGCTTTTCCTAATGCATTACTACTTACCAGATTGCTTTACCGCTTGTAGCATCCTTCAGATTTGCTTTCCAGCTGTCTTGAATAAGCTTGACAGTGGCAGGTGGCAAAGGTACGTAGTCAAGTTCAGTTGCCATGGCTGCACCGTTTTTATAGGACCAGTCAAAAAACTTCAAAACAGCACGGCCAGTCAAGCCATCAGCTTGTGCCTTGTGCATCATGATGAACGATGCGCCAGTCGCAGGCCAGCTGTTTTTGCCGCTTTGATTAGTCAACACAACGCCCATGCCAGGGGTGCCTGCCCAATCAGCACTTGCTGCAGCCGCTTTGAATGTTTCATCATCTGGCAATACGAATTCACCATCACGATTTTTTAGCTGGGCGTAAGCAATTTTATTTTTCTTGGCATATGCATATTCAACGTAACCAAACGAACCTTTGACACGTTGAATATTCGCTGCCACACCTTCATTACCTTTGCCGCCTACACCGGTTGGCCATTTCACAGCGGTTCCAGCACCAACAGTATTTTTGAACTCAGCATTGGTTTTGGAAAGGAAATCTGTCCACAAGAATGTGGTACCCGAACCATCAGCACGATGAACCACAGTGATGTTCATTGCAGGCAGGTTCACACCTGGGTTCAAGCTAGTGATTTCAGACGCATTCCATTTGGTAATCTTGCCCAAGTGGATACCGGCGATCACATCGGAAGTCAGTTTCAACTGACCTGCGTTAATGCCTTCCAGATTAAATACTGGAACCACACCGCCAATAATGGCTGGGAATTGTACGAGGCCTTCTTTTTCTAACTCGTCTGGCTTCAGTGGCATATCGGATGCGCCGAAATCAACCGTTTTAGCTTTGATTTGACGAATACCACCGCCCGAACCGATCGATTGATAGTTCAGACCGATACCGGTCGCCGCTTTATAGGCTTCAGCCCACTTAGAATAGATTGGGTAAGGAAATGTTGCACCTGCACCCGTCAAGTCAGCAGCATTTGCCGACAACGCTAACACCAAGCCTGTTACCAGGCCACTTACGTTTTTCAATAATTGATTGCTACGCATATACACTCCTTAAGCTCTATAGAGGGATGACACAAAACCAAATGCAAGCGGTACTATAAATCCATCGTGTGTCAGCTTTATGACAGGAAATTGCACTAATGGTAAGCATTGTCATTAATATGTCACCGACCACTCGTAAACTTGGATTTATGCGCGCCTCCCGAATTGCCAAATCTGTCAAAGCACCCAGCACTCAAGTTGGGCCGCCATCATCCGTTTCCGCAAAATTGGATTTGCTGAATCGTGAGCTTTCATTGCTGGCGTTTAATTGCCGCGTACTCGCACAAGCTCAGGATCACAGTTTGCCACTTTTGGAACGCTTGAAATTTCTTTGCATAGTTAGCAGTAATTTAGACGAATTTTTTGAAGTCCGTATTGCCAGTTTGATGGCAATAGAGCGCGAAAAAAGTCTTAGCTTGGATCCTATAGTGCCAGCAGGTTTTGACGTGGTCGGTCCAGCCGCGCAAGACTTAGTTCATGAACAGTACACCGTTCTTAACGAGCAGATTCTTCCTGCATTGGCTGAGCAGGGCATTCATCTACTTCGCCACGTCGATCGTAGCGAAGAGCAGCGCGCATGGGTTAAAGAATATTTCGAGCGTGAAGTCAGACCTATCCTGACGCCAATTGTCCTTGATCCGTCGCATCCGTTTCCGCAAATCGTCAATAAAAGTCTTAATTTCATTGTTGAGCTGAATGGCAAAGATGCTTATGGACGTGGCACATCAATTGCCGTGATTAAAGCGCCGCGTGTACTTCCACGCATCATTAGGCTACCTGAAAAAATTTCTGGTGATGATCAGGTATTTTGTCTTTTGTCGTCGGTTATTCACGCACATATCGAAGATCTTTTTCCAGGACGAGAAGTCAAAAGCTACTCACAATTTCGTGTCACGCGTGATAGTGACTTGTGGGTCGATGAGGAAGAAGTTAAAAACTTGCGCCAGGCATTGAAGGGTGAGCTTCAAACAAGACATTTTGGTTTTGCTGTGCGTCTTGAAGTGGCTGAAAACTGCCCGAGTAATTTATCTGATTTTTTGTTAAATCAATTTAATATCTCGCCCGAGTTTCTCTATCGCGTTAATGGTCCAGTGAATATGGTTCGACTCAATGAGTTAGTCGATTATGCTTCACGGCCTGAATGGCGTTTTGTGCCATTTACTCCCAAGCTGTCTGTTTCAATAGCAGATGGCGATCTATTTGGCGCAATCGCCAATAAAGATATTCTTTTACATCATCCCTTCCAGTCATTTCAACCGGTTATTGATTTCATTCGTACAGCAGCGCATGACCCGCAGGTTGTTGCCATTAAGCAGACTATTTACCGTACCGGTATGAATTCTGAATTGATGGAAGCGTTAATCATGGCCGCACATAACGGAAAAGAAGTGACCGTCGTTGTGGAATTGATGGCGCGCTTCGACGAAGAAGCGAATATCAACTGGGCCGATCGTCTAGAGCGTGCAGGTGCACAGGTCGTGTATGGCGTGGTAGGTTTAAAGACGCACGCCAAGATGGCATTAGTCATACGCCGCGAATCTGGCAAGCTGCGTTTTTATGCCCATATGGGAACTGGTAATTACCATCCCACGACGACGAAGTTCTATACCGATTTCGGTTTGCTAACGGCAAATGCGGCGCTTGCCAAAGATGTGAATGAAGTGTTCATTAGCCTGACCAGTTTGGCGAAACCAAGAAAGCTTCAGCATTTGTGGATAGCACCGTTTGAATTGCAGCGTGAGTTAGTGAAGGCAATACGTAACGAGACGCGCATCGCAAAAGAAGGTGGGGTGGGTCAGATCACAGCAAAAATGAATTCGCTGGTAGATGAATCCATTATCGAGGCGTTGTATGAAGCATCTCAAGCGGGTGTGAATATCGAACTCATCGTTAGGGGTGCTTGCTCGCTACGTCCGGGAGTTCTTGGACTGTCTGAGAATATTCGTGTTCGATCCATCGTAGGACGATTTTTAGAGCACAGTCGCATTTTCAATTTCCATAATGAAGGTGCGAATGACGTTTATCTTTCCAGCGCAGATTGGATGAACCGCAATCTTTTCAGACGTATAGAGATTGCTTTTCCTGTGCTTGATCCGCAACTGAAAAAACGTGTCCTTCAGGAGGGGTTATTACCTTATCTTAAAGATAATAAAAATTCGTGGGAGTTGGACTCTGATGGGGTTTATCATAGGCGCAAGTCGCGAACTGCACAGGCAGAATTTAGCGTACAACAACATCTGATGCAGACCTTGGGTGGATAAATGGATTTAATTCTCTGGCGTCATGCGCAAGCCGAAGCGGGTGAACCCGATGAGGGGCGCGAGCTGACGCAACAGGGACGCAAGCAGGCATTACGCATGGGCGCCTGGTTAGACCGCACCTTACCTAGCGGCTGCAAAATTTTATGCAGCCCGACATCCAGAACGATACAAACTGTTGATGCTTTAGGTCGTAAATATAAAATTGTTCCAGAGATTGGCCCTATGGCCAGAGCATCAGATGTGCTGAATGCCGTGGGTTGGCCAGATTCAAAAATGCCAGTAATGGTCGTAGGACATCAGCCTTGGTTGGGTGAGGTGGCTTCCTTGTTGCTGACCGGTGAAGAGCAAGACTGGACTGTAAAAAAATCCAACGCTTGGTGGATCTCACATCGTCTGCGCGACGAGGGTAATGAAGTATTTCTTAAAGCCGTGCTGAGCCCCGAATTCTTCTTCGATTGATAGAGGGTGCTTTAACTGATTGCGCGTCGAATTTAGTGGCTTGCTGCATACGATAGATACATTAGCCAAAATCCTAGCGGTGTAAATATCCAATATTCAATCGGTGCGCCAGCTATCCAATTCTTGTGCCAGTTAGCATGCGTTTTTTCGAAACGCTTAAATCCAAATGCGGGATTCAGTACAAACCATAAAAAATCCTCGCTTACCCAAAACAGCATGATGCTGGCTAAGGCGCGGATCTCGGCTTGCCAAGAATAATCGCCACTAAATACCAACGGGAAATGAAAAAATAAAGCGATGATAGGAAATGCCCAAGCGTGATAGCCCGTCATAACTCTGCCACCCCAAAAAATATCGAGCAGCCAATGGCCCTCGATACGCCAGGTAGGAAGGTTCTCTGCCCAGCCAGCATCACCTTCAATAGCAATTTCTAATTTTGCGAAAAAAAATCCGAGGACGAAAACACTCAGTAAGGTGTATGCCATGGATATCCAGTTAGGGTTTGTCATGCGTTGTGATCCACCAGATTTTTTTCTATGTGATTAAGTAAAGTGCTAGCAGCGCCTGATCTGCCAAGTGCGCAAGCGTGTCTCTTCATATCGCCGAGTTTTTCGGGTTTGGCTAATAGTTGAGTTAAGCGATACAACAGGGTTGCCACATCATCGGCTCGTTGGGCGACACCTTCTTGTAAAAGATAGCTGGCATTGCGTTCTTCTTGGCCGGGGATGGGATTAATCAATACCATAGGCAAACCCATCACCAGACATTCAGATGTACTCAAACCGCCGGGCTTGGTGATCACCAAATCAGCGCATGCCATCAGTTCAGGTACTTTGTCCGTAAAGCCCACGGCGACCAGTCGGCCTGGCCATAGCGAAGATAGTTTTTGTAATTCATTCAGCAGTACTTTATTTTTTCCTGCCATGACGATGATTTGCACATCGTTTTGTAGATTCAATAACGAACTGACTAAATCAGAGTTGATTCCCAACCCAGCGCCACCGCCCATGATGAGCAGTGTTTTATGGGTGGGATTTAAGCCAAGCTTATCAGCACACACATCACGCTGGGGGCGTTGAACAAATTCTGGCATCACTGGGATGCCAGTAACGACAATGTTAGATTTAGGAATGCCGCTACTCTCTAAGCGAAAAGAGATTTCTTCGTTAGCGACGAAATATCCTGCAATGCCTTCATGTACCCACATCTGATGCAGATCGAAATCAGTCACCATCACCCATATTGGACACTGCAGACGTTTTTGTAAGACCGCATCTGCAAGTAATTCAGCAGGTAGAAAGTGCGTGCAAACGATGGCATCAGGTTTGTAATCAGCGATCTCTGTAAATAGTTTTTGTGCTGATAGACGTTGTACGCTTCGGCGGCAACGCTCGGTTAGGCTACCTGTAGGTTCATGATCCGTTTTTCGGTACAGCCAGCCCCAGGCTTCAGGTAAACCGCCGGCAAGTTTAATGTACAAGTCGGTATAAATTTTTCTGAAGTAGTTAGGAACCAACTGCATCAGATCACGATGGCGAACAGTCCATTCGGGGAAGTGATGATGTGCATGGGCTTCGATTCCCTGAGCGGCACGTACGTGGCCACTACCTGCCGAAACCGAAATGACGAGTAATCGTTTATTGCTAGTGATGGCGATATCTCTAGTTGACTGAGTTGGCAACTGCTTGCCCCCTACATCGATTGAAACAGCTGGATCAATTGCAGTAAGCACTATCAGGCAGGGACGGTATTAAGAGTAGATTCTTTTTTGGCAAATTGACGCTGCTCCCAGCGCAGCATGATTTCATGCCAGTCCACCAGATGGAGTTCACCCACTTCATCTTCGACCAAAGCGGTCAGGCTCTCAACCCAATCGCCATCGTTACAGTAGAGAATGCCGTCGATATCGCGAATTTCTGCTTTGTGTATGTGACCACAAATAACCCCATCTAAATTTTGCTTGCGAGCCTCTGCAGCCAATGCGTCTTCAAATGAGGTGATATAGCTAACGGCATTTTTAACTTTTAATTTTAGGTATTGCGATAGCGACCAGTAAGGTAGGCCAACGCGTGCACGCCAAATATTAAAGATTTGATTGAATTTTAAAATCATGGTGTACAGCGAATCACCGACATAGGCTAACCACTTCGCGCAGGCGATCACACCATCAAACCGATCGCCATGCAGTACCAGCATACGTTTACCATTTGCCGTAGTGTGCACATGCTCATCACGAATTTTGATGCCGCCAAAATTCAAACCAATGAACTGTCGAACCACCTCATCATGATTGCCGGGCACAAAAATAACTTTGGTCCCTTTCTTGGCTTTTTTCATCACTAACTGCACAACATCATTGTGAGTTTGGTGCCAGTACCAGCGACGCTTGAGCTGCCAGCCGTCGACGATGTCGCCAACTAAGTACAGCTTGTCCGATTCAGTCGCTTTGAGGAATTCCAGCAGACGCTTTGCTTGGCAGCCACTGGTGCCGAGGTGGACATCAGAAATCCAGATGGTTCTGAAGCGCAGTGGTTTAGGTTTTTTGAGGAGGGATTTAGAGATATTGTCGAAATGTCTGTTATCGGGGGCATTCATGCCGGCTCCGCTTCTTTTAGGTAGTGTCTTGCGTAGCGACTATCGAGTCGCGATAGGGGCAGCATCATGAATAGATCAGCGCTATGAAAATCAGGATCCCATGCGGGCTCACCGCAAATCCATGCACCGCTGCGTAAATAGCCTTTAATGAGTGCTGGCACTTGCAGGCCTTCAGGCAGAGGATCATCGTGCAAAGGGAAGGGTAGACGTGGGCTTACGCGATATTCGGGCGGCGCTAAATGATCCGCTGCGAGTTTGCGATACAGTGCGTTGATAGTGTGACCACCATCAGCCAGACTGACGCTAGCGCAACCAATTAAATATTCGGCTTGTTCGCGCTGCATACAGGCTGCGAGTCCTGCCCACAACATCATGATGACGCCGCCGCTGCGGTAGTCTGGGTGAATACAAGCGCGTCCCGCTTCCATGATGCGCGGACGAAGATTGGTCAATCGAGCCAAATCAAATTCATGTTCGGAGTAGAAACCGCCGGTCT
>JBEGSP010000055.1:0-3716 GCA_041179845.1 Pseudomonadota bacterium | reverse complement strand
GAATTTGCTGTCGCAATGCCTTGCGCTCTTCTGGTGACAACTTGGGTGGGCGATGTTCTGCATCGCGCTGACGGGCATCATCCTGCTTGCCGGACTGGTCAGTAGCATTGGATCCTTTGGGGCGCTCTGGACGCGGGCGCGCATCCCCGCCCTGCTCTGGCGCAGACAAGGCTTGACCCTGACTACCCGCCATAAGCGCTATAAAAACAAGGATGTTGAGGGGTTTCATGGGGCTAGGTAGCCATTTACTAGTAAGGTGGAAATCATTCAATACCATGGTTGTCTGGCCGAATTTGTAAAGCTTTGTAATCATGGCACGGTCAAACGCAATCATTCGCAGGAACGAAGTTACCATACGGCCATGGACTCGACAAACACACCCAAGCCTGTGCCCTCGCGCCGCACGCCTAGTAGTCAGGCAAAAATACTGGTGGTTGATGATGATGCCCGCCTACGCGATCTGCTCAAGCGTTTTTTGAGTGAGCACGGATTTGCCGTGTCGGTAGCCGTTAACGCCATCGAAATGAATCGTCTATGGATCCGCGAACGCTTTGATCTGTTGGTGCTCGATCTGATGCTACCGGGTGAAGATGGTTTATCCATCTGCCGTCGTCTGCGTGGCGGTGGTGATGCCACTCCCATTATCATGCTCACCGCCAAAGGTGAAGATGCTGATCGCATTACCGGTCTGGAAATCGGTGCTGACGATTACCTACCTAAGCCCTTCAATCCGCGTGAACTAGTCGCCCGCATCGGCGCGGTACTGCGACGTGTAACCCCTACCGATCTGCCGGGTGCACCATCCGATCACAATGAGATTTATAAATTCGGCGAATTCGAATTCGATCTTGCGAAACGATCGCTAACTAAATCTGGGCAACCAATCGCGCTGACCTCTGGTGAGTATTCAGTATTAAAAGTTTTAGCGCGCCATGCTCGTCAGCCGCTCTCTCGTGAAAAACTTATGGAGCTTGCGCGCGGTCGTGAATACGAAGTCTTTGACCGCAGTCTGGATGTGCAAATCTCGCGACTACGCAAATTAATTGAACCTGATCCCGCACTACCTCGCTATATACAAACGGTGTGGGGATTAGGCTACGTATTTATACCGGATGAACAATCCCGCTAGCCAGTCAACATCCCAGCTTTTAACAGGTTTGCGTAGCGGCCTGTTTTGGCGCACCTTTTTCCTATTAGCTTTTTTAATCGCCACCAGCATGGCAGCATGGGTGGCTAGTTTTCGTATCGTTGAACGTGTACCTCGCGGAGAACAAGTCGCAGCGCAAGTCGTCTCTATTGTCACCATCACACGTGCTGCCTTGTTACATTCAGCACCCGCATTACGTCGAGAATTATTGTTTGATCTAGCCAGCACACAAGGTATTCGTGTCTATCCGCGCGAAGATGACGATGACACAGAGCCGATGCCAGACAGCGATTTAATACAAGTCATTGAAGACAGTGTGCAAGCTCGCTTGGGAGAAGACACTCGCTTTGCCGGCTATGTAAACGACATTCGTGGGTTTTGGGTCAGCTTCCGCATTGATGATGATGACTATTGGCTCATGCTCGATCGCGAGCGTGTAGAACAAGCCTCAGGAGTTCAGTGGCTAAGCTGGGCTACTGTCACGCTATTGCTGTCCTTGATTGGTGCGGCATTTATTAGTCGACTGATTAATCAACCACTAGCGCGAATTTCATCTGCTGCACGCGCAGTTGCACGTGGAGACACGCCTGCAGTCTTACCCGAGCAAGGCCCGACTGAAATTCGCGAAGCAAATCAAAGCTTCAATCAAATGGTGCACGATTTAAAACAAGTGGAATCAGATCGCGCTGTAATCTTGGCGGGTATATCACATGATTTACGCACACCGATTTCTCGCATGCTGCTAGAAGTAGAAATGGCGGGTTTGTCAGAAGAAGCACTCAAAGGTATGCAATCTGATCTATCGCAGATGGAAGCTATCATCGCGCAATTTCTTGACTATGCTCGCCCTGCGGATCCCGAACGATTTATTCAGCATGATCTTGCAGCATCACTCAAAAAAATCGTCGATGAATATCAACGTCGATCGGATATCAAAATAACGATCACTATCCCCGAAAAACTCAGCTTACGCTGTAACGCCACCGAGATTGATCGATTAGTGCGCAACTTGATTGAGAACGCCAAGCGCTACGGAAAGACACCGGGCACATCAATCGCCGATATTGATATCAGCGCTTACCAAGAAGGATCAACGATACGACTTGAGGTCGCTGATCACGGCATCGGTCTACCCGAAGATCAGCTTAGTCATGTACTGCGACCATTCACTCGTCTCGATGCCGCACGTAGTCAGGCCAACGGCGCCGGTTTAGGATTAGCAATTGTTGATCGCGTTGTTCAACGTCATCAAGGACGACTGGAAATAAAAAACCGCGAGGCTGGTGGACTCGCGGTTCTTATTACTCTGCCTGCCTAATTTTGCTGGCTTAACTCAACAGAGTTTTATTACGAAAGATCTTTCAGCAAAGCTGCCAGTGTTTCTTGTGGAATTTCTTCCACATGCACAGGGTAGTTCGGATGATCACAACCCATCATGATTTGCGCTCCACTTTTCAGCGCTGATTTCATATCAGGGGTGAGCTCAAAGCGAACGAAGTGAACAGCGGATGTTTTTTCTTCAGTTTCGCGCTCAAGATCTTCATCAGCAATCGCATAAACGCGACTCTGACCTTCCACCTGAATAAACAAACGATCCTCAATACCAATTAACTTTGCTAGCGCTACTTTACGCTCTGCGACATTACCATATTGAATCAGCATCGTCGCCTTGAAATTACTACCATCTGGGCATAAAGGGTTGTAGGCATCTAACTCAGATTGAATGCCATCATCTTCAAAAATCTTTTCAATACGCAGCATTTCTTGGACTTGATAACGCAACGTCATCTCATCTTCAAACAGCAAGCTAACGTGATTACCAAGATAAACGGTACGATGCTTTTTATGCTCAATCACCTGTTTACGAAAATCGTTGCGCTGCTTCGAATACGTTTCCAGCGACATTAAGCTTTCACGGGAAATAATCATGGTGCACTCCTTAGAAAATCAAATAGCGTAAGCTTTACGCAGTAGTGTCAGTGGATGAGCCATTTCAGCTTTTTTCAATCCATTCTCTTCCATACCCTGCGCAATGTGGTGTCCGGCAAGCTGACAGTCGGATGAAATGTAATCCGGCTCATCATTTGCCATCGCTTTAAATACAGGTTTACCAATTTTCATCGAATTGGCATGAAACTCTTTTTTAACGCCATAGGTACCCGCATGCCCAGAGCAACGCTCAACGACATTCAGTTTCGTGTCAGGCACCAGTTGCAACATATCGACCGTCTTACGTCCCACATTTTGCACGCGTGAATGACACGGTATGTGATATGAGATGTGGCCTAGCGAATGTTTGAAATCGGTATTCAACAAACCATCGCGATTGCGCGTCACAAAATATTCAAACGGATCCCACATGGCCTGTTTCACTAATTGCGTATCAGCGCAATCAGGGAACATCAGCGGTAACTCTTGTTTGTACATGAGCGTGCACGAAGGGATAGGTGTCAAGATGGCATAGCCTTCGCGCGCGAGCTTCGCCAAATGAGGAATATGGATCGCCTGTTTCTCTGCAACGCCCTCAAGATCGCCCTGCTCTAACTTAGGCATACCGCAGCAAGCTTCC
>JBEGSP010000054.1:0-9262 GCA_041179845.1 Pseudomonadota bacterium | reverse complement strand
GCTTTTTCCATGTCTAAAATCTGACCCGAGGCCTGATCAGATTTAACCCAGGAATTTTTGATTGCGATAATTTGCTCGTAGTTAGCGCCTTCGGCCACAGGTATAGTGCGACCTTGCCACTCTCCACCGACGGCCAATACATTAATTTCTTGCGTCATAGCGTTGCGACTTTGCGCGAGTTGAAGAAACGCTGCTGGATTGCCTTGTATGGCGTTGGGAGCGGCCTTGCCTAAGCGCTGTGAATGCATTAACAGATCGCTGGCGACTTGAGTGCGACTTACCGCCATGTGTGTATATCGGGCATTCAACCAAGAGAATAAAATAAATGAAAGAAAAAATATGGGAAACAAAATGTATAAGAGTCGCTTGATTCGAGCTAAGGACCATGCTGGCCAAAGCTGCGAACTGCGCTGTATTAGATTCTGAAAAAACTGCGAGAACCCATCCAAAGTTCTGAATCCGGAAATCATCGTATCTCCCTTTGATGGGCTGGCTTGATTGGATTGAAACCCAGGCATCTGGTCAACATTCATACACACCACTCCAAACAAAATAATTAAGAAAAGTAGCGCTAGACATTAGAAACAACGGCTACTCTGCATAAGCTTTTAAAAACACAGGATCCGTCAGCATCTGTGTCAAATTCAATTCATACCAGTCAACATCATCGATGACATAGCGCGCACCCACCCATGGATGATTCGCGATTGATCTGGATTTTGGTTGTGAATAATTTAGATCAAGCAATCCTCGCAAATCGGCTACCTGCAAGGCGCAAGGCACAGATAAGCGATCAGATAAAACGATCAAGCGATCATTGTGGTTGTGTGAGTTACTGGGTCCAGCCAGCAGTCGATTGAAGTCAATCACACTGACTAATCTGCCACGGTAATTCATCAAACCTTTAAACCAGTCATGGGTTCCGGGCACAACTACCACGGGCGGCATGGGCATGATTTCTATGGCATCTTCCATTTGAATCAACCAGCGATATCCTCCGGCTGAAAATGCCAAACGTTTTTGCGAAACAGAATTTGACTGCTGAGCCGACTGAGTACGCGTCAGCAGATCGCGCTGATAGTCTCGTAAGGCCAGCTCTTTATCGGGTTTGGATAGCGCGGTATCAGACACAATTCGTCATCACTAAGCGCTGACGTTACTGAGCAGTGTTGCGATTTTTTGCAACAACAAGGCTTGATCGACTGGTTTGACCATAAAATCACGCGCACCTTGGCGTATACCCCAAATACGATCTGTTTCTTGGTTTTTGCTAGTGCAAATGATGACGGGCAAAAAACGCGTCGCAGGATCACGGGTAATTTCACGCGTGGCTTGAAATCCATTTTGACCGGGCATCACCACATCCATAATCACCAGATGGGGTGGGTTACTTTTAATGGCTGCAAGTGCAGCTTCACCGTTATCTACCGCTGTCACTTGATATCCCTGCGATAAAAGTAATTCACTTAAAAAGTGTCTATCCGTCGGTGAGTCATCTACTACCAAAATACTGTGTCGGGTCATAAAAGCTCTTTATAAAAGTAATTGAAAGTCCGCCGATAAAATCCACCCTCGGTATGTAAACAAATCAGGTGTCCACTGCTTTAGGAATCAGATCCATGACTGTCTTAATCAGACTGTCTTTGGTGAAAGGTTTGGTGAGATAGGCGTTAGCACCCGACAAAACGCCGCGTGCTCTATCGAACAGACCGTCTCGAGAGGAAAGTAAAACGATGGGGATATGGTGATACTGCTCGCTGGCACGAATCAGACTACACGTCTGATAGCCATCGAGTCTAGGCATAAGGATGTCGCAGAAAATCAGCGCGGGCGCCTGCTCAACAATACTCGACAAGGCCTCAAAACCATCGTGGGCCAAACGAACGGAGTAGCCCGCTTGAGAAAGAAAGATTTCCGCTGAACGACGAATCGTATTGCTATCGTCGACGACCAACACATCAGGTCGGATATTTGTCTGCGCTGTTAGAACATTCATTACGCCACCCGCAGCAAGCTGTACGAAAATGGCGCAACTCTAACAAAAAAGACAACTACTTAAAATATTGGCAAATAAAATTCCTGCAGTCGGGGCTTTTTGGCGACAAATCTTATAAAACTAGCCTCACACCACCCGACTTAAGCAAGTTAGCGTAAGGCTTGAATCAATCAAATCAATTAAATCGCAACCATTTCAAAATCTTCTTTACGCGCACCACACTCAGGACACGTCCAATTCATTGGCACTTGATCCCAGCGAGTACCTGGAGCGATGCCTTCATCCGGCAAACCAGCTGCTTCATCGTATACCCAGCCACAAATAAGGCACATCCATGTCTTGAATTCTTGCTCAGTCTCTTTATCGCTCACAGTACAGCCCTTAAAGTAGAATACTTGGCCTTATATAGTAATCTTTTCCTTGTGCAAAACCAAACTTCTCCGCTTGTTTTAACCTTTGGGGTCGCTGATCCCGTCGGCGCGACTGGCATACAAGCCGACCTTGCCGCATTCGCTGCAATGGGATGCCACGGTCTATCTGTAATTACTGCATTGGCGATCTCTGATACCACCGGGGCTGAAGACGTGCAGGCTGTTGATCCTGATTGGGTTGCGGATCAGGCCCGCGTACTACTCGAAGATATGCCGGTATCTGCATTTAAAGTGGGTTATATGGGCAGCATCGAGCATGTGTCTGTGATTGCTGAGATTGTCTCTGATTATCCAGAGATACCGCTAGTGCTGGATCCCTTCGCCACGATGCTGCCAGACCAAGACGCTAGTGAAGAAACATTGATGGCGATGCGTGAGTTATTAATACCTCAGACAACCTTGCTGCAGGTGTCGGTAGATGAATTGTCACGCCTCGCCGAAACTTGGCGCGAACCCAGCACAGACAATCTGATTGAGACGGATGCGCTGCAATTAATCGAATTCGGATGTGAGTATTTGTTTGTGACCGGCGCACCCGGCGAGGCGTCTGAAGTCACGAATTTACTTTTTTCAGAAGATGGCTTGGTGCGCAGTGCAAGCTGGCCCAGACAAGCAGGCCCATTCGTCGGTGCAGGAAATACGTTATCGGCGACTATGGCGGCGATGCTGGCGAATGGTCTGGATGTGCCAGAAGCAGTCTCAGAAGCTGAAGAATTTACCAACGCCGCACTGACTCACGCTCAGCGGCTTGGTATGGGTAAGTTAGTACTTGATCGCTTTTTCTGGGCGCGCGAAGGCGATATCGATCCGTCCGCATCCTGAAATAAAATAAAACACTACACTTAAAAGCTTCAGTGCAAGAAGCTATCAATAACCACGGGAGATAACGTGTCGAATAATGAAACCCTGTTTGCCCGCGCTCAGCGCAGTACGCCCGGTGGCGTCAATTCACCGGTTCGCGCATTCCGCTCAGTCGGCGGCACACCCAGATTTATTACGCATGCCGAAGGCGCATCGTTCTGGGACGCTGATGGCAAACGCTACATAGACTACATAGGCTCATGGGGACCGGCGATTGTGGGACACGCGCATCCCGATGTGGTTAAGGCCGTTCAAGAAGCTGCTGCGCGCGGCTTATCGTTTGGCGCACCCACTGAGGGTGAAATTTTAATGGCCGAAGAAATTTGCCGTATCGTGCCATCCATCGAACAAGTGCGACTTGTATCGTCAGGTACCGAAGCCGCGATGAGTGCATTGCGACTAGCGCGTGGCGCAACCGGTCGTGACTTAGTGATTAAATTTGAAGGCTGCTATCACGGTCACGCTGATTCCATGCTGGTTAAAGCGGGCAGTGGCCTTCTAACCTTTGGCAATCCAACGTCGTCGGGTGTGCCGGAAGATTTCGCTAAACACACGATGGTCTTGGATTACAACAATCCAACCCAGCTCGATGAAGTCTTCAAAAAAATGGGGCATCAGGTGGCTGCAGTGATTGTGGAACCTGTAGCAGGCAACATGAATCTGTTACCGGCTACGCCAGAATTTTTAAAAGCGATGCGCGATCTCTGCAGCCAATACGGCGCGTTGTTGCTGTTCGATGAAGTGATGTCGGGATTCCGTGTAGCTCTGGGTGGTGCTCAGTCATTGTATGGAATACAGCCTGATATGACTGTATTGGGCAAAGTCATCGGTGGTGGTTTGCCCGTGGCAGCGTTTGGTGGTCGCGCTGATTTGATGAAACATCTCGCTCCACTCGGTCCGGTATATCAAGCAGGTACGCTATCTGGTAATCCGGTCGCCGTAGCAGCCGGCATGGCTACACTAAAAATTATTCAAAAGCCCGGCTTCTATGACAACCTAACCAAGCAAACTCGTAAACTCATCGATGGCTTATCTGCACAAGCGGCAGCGAGCGGCATTGCATTTTGCGGGAGTGCTGTTGGCGGTATGTTTGGTATTTATTTCAAAGACAAAATACCCACCAACTACACTGAAATGATGACCTGCAATAAAGACATGTTTAATCAATTTTTTCACGCCATGCTGGATGAAGGTGTCTACCTCGCACCGTCTGCCTTTGAAGCTGGCTTTGTGTCGGCAGCACATGATGATGCCGTCATTGAGCAAACGATTAGCATTGCGAAAAAAGCGTTTGCTCAGTTAAGCAAATAATCACAATCCAAAATAATTAGGGTGCATCGCGCACCCTAATTAAGCATTACTTCAATAAACATACTATGTAGTGCGAGTCACCTGCCTAGCCCAAATTATTTCAGCCAGCCTCGTCGACGGAAATACCAAAACGGCGTAACAGCAC
The DNA here is from genome assembly GCA_041179845.1 of Pseudomonadota bacterium. Classification (GTDB taxonomy): domain Bacteria; phylum Pseudomonadota; class Gammaproteobacteria; order Burkholderiales; family Burkholderiaceae_D; genus Pernthalerella. Next base: position 4,518 of record JBEGSP010000054.1, on the reverse strand, counting down.
TAATGATCATCAGCACAAGTGCAAGCGGATAGCCCAGCGACCAATTTAGCTCAGGCAGTATGCGGAAATTCATTCCGTAGATACTAGCAATCAGGGTGGGTGGTAAAAATGCCACCGAAGCCACCGAGAAAATCTTAATGATCTTATTCTGATTAATATTAATGAAACCGACTGTGGCATCCATTAAAAAGTTAATTTTGTCGAACAAGAACGCAGTATGACCATCCAATGATTCGATGTCGCGCAAAATCTGTCGTGCATCGTCGAATTGATCTGAGTTTAACAAGCGGCCACGCATCAAAAAACTTACCGCGCGACGCGTATCCATCATGTTACGACGAATGCGACCATTCAAATCTTCCTCACGAGCCATAGCGCTCAAGGACTCGGCGGCATCTTGGTCACTAAATTCTTTCTGCAATACACTACGACTGACTTCTTCCAGATTTAAATAAATCCCCTCAAGTGCATCGGCTGAATACTCAACATCGGTCGCATACAGATCAAGCAAGACATCTTTAAAATCACCAATAGATCCCGGGCGTGAACGCGCGCGCAAACGCACTAACCGAAATACAGGAAGATCATCGTTATGTACGGAAAACAGTAACTCTTTGGCCAAAATAAACGCGACAGTGACTACGCGAGATTCGCCTTCATCTTCTTCTAAAAGAAAATCGGAACGCAGATGCAGATCGCCGTTGTCGGCTTCGTAGTAACGAGCAGAAGCTTCAATGTCTTTGACTTCATCTTCATCCGGCAGCGTCACGCCATAAATTTGACGAACCCAGTCGCGTTCTTCATCGCTAGGATCAGTCAAATCAACCCAGATCGGCGATGTTTTTTCCAAGTCCTCTCGGGTCTCGATGTTGGCCTGACTTAGTCGGCCATTTTGCAGCACGAATACATTAATCATCACTTCTCCCAGCCGCGTAGCACGCAACAACGACAGCAGCGTGGCTATCTGCAAAAAAATAAAACCAGGAAACGCGGCCGTTAGGCCCTGCGCGCCTGCTCACCGGAACCCGGCCAGCGGCGCAGTGAAGTGCACCTTAACTTGCGACGGGCCCGTCAAATGACGGTCGGTGAAATGAAGAGGAACTGCCCAAAGAGGGTCTCCGTTGTTCTAAACCCCGCGAGTTTACTGAGATAGCGCAGCGGAGGCAAGGTCAGGAGCACTGGGTTTACAGATAATTTAAATTTGTATGATCAATTTGGGTTGACCAAGATTAGGAACTTACCGAATGACGTCTGGCTTACGGCAGTTCTGAGCTATTCATGCGCTGCTGTATCAGAGCGCTGCGACGGGCGAGATAATTCGAATCCATGTGTTTGCCAAAGTAGCGCGGATTGGGCAGCATCACCGCCAACCGTGCCGCCTCCGAAGGACCTAGCGCTGCGGCCGAAACGCCAAAGTAGCGTCGCGCACCGGCTTCAGCGCCAAATACACCTGAACCTAATTCGATCACATTCAGATAGATCTCAAATATACGACGTTTGTCCATCACCATTTCCAACATGAACGTAATCGCCATTTCCTCGGCTTTACGCAAATAACTGCGCTGCCCTGAAAGAAATAAGTTTTTAGCGAGTTGTTGAGTGATGGTTGAGCCACCGGATACCACCTTGCCCTTCTTGGCATTTTTTTCGTACGCTTTCTGTAATGCTTCCCAGTCCACGCCATCGTGCTCGGCAAAATTAGCATCTTCAGCCGCAATGATGGCGCGCTTAAGATGAACCGAGATTCGGTTGTAAGGCACCCAGGTGTGCTGTAATTTTGCGTTCGGATTTTTTTCTTGAAGTTTTTCTAATTGCGTTCGCATAAACGCTGTGGACGTCGGATTGTGATTCACCCACCAGCATATATGCAGCAGATACCACGCCTGAATTAATAGCAGCAGCACCAGTGGCAACACCACCAGCCACAGCATGATTTTGCGCCGTAGTTTCATAGCTGAGTTCTAAGCCACTGATAAACAGAAGCAGTCTCGGGGCGTACGCCGCGCCAAACAAAAAATGATTCCGCTGCCTGCTCGACCAACATACCCAAGCCGTCGCGAGTAATCGCTCCGTGAGACGTCGCGAGTTGCATGAATAAGGTAGGAAGAGACGAATACATCATGTCGTACACAAAACTCTGCGATGAAAATATCGACGACGGTACTGAAGGCAGTTCAGACGCCAAACTCGCTGATGTAGCATTGATGATTAAATCAAAATTCGATTTTAAATCAGCAAAGCTACTCGCTTGCAAAATACCCTTCGCTTCATGAGCAAATTGCTCGACCAATACGCTAGCGCGCTCGGGGGTTCTATTTGCAATGACGAGTTGCGAAGGACTTTCAGCCAGCAACGCTTGAATAACGCCACGTGCCGCACCGCCTGCGCCGAGTAAAAGTACGGTCTTGCCAGAGATCGTAAACTTGGCATTGTTAACAATGTCGCGCACCAAACCTACTCCATCGGTGTTGTCGCCAAAAATCTCGCCCGCATCAAATCTCAAGGTGTTCACTGCCTCAGCGGCACGCGCACGCGCACTTAACTGGGTCGCTGCACGAAAAGCATCCAACTTAAAAGGCACGGTGACATTGGCGCCGCGACCTCCTGTGGCGACAAATGATTTCACGGTCTGATCAAACGCATCCAGAGGTGCTAGCAAACGTTCGTACTGTAACGATTGTGAGGTTTGCTCGGCGAATCGCGCATGTATTTGAGGTGATTTACTATGCGCGATAGGATTGCCAATGACTACATAACGGTCGTTCAAAATCACCACTTATCCCCCGGCAGCGCTAGTTTCAAGAATTTCATCGCGCGTGAAACGAAAACGCGTGATTATCTCCCAAACATGAGTCTTGCCATCTCCCAGAGCCCCCTTCGGGAAACTACCAAACGGTGCAGCACGACGCACAATCGCCAGTGCGGCATGATCTAGCATACGATTGCCTGATGTTTTTTCTATGCGCGGCCCGCCCTCTTTTTCATAAATTGAGCCGTCTTGATAAACCGGTATGTATACAATCAAATCACCGTACATTTTTTTACCCTCTTGCTGAGGAAAATATCGGGTTCCGGTACGCTCAATTTGTTTTTGTAGCTTGGCGTAATACACGGCATACGATACTTCGCGCGTGCTAGGCGTTAACTGACTTTTTATCGGCCGCTTGTTGTAGTCGGATACCTGCTTCGCAATTTCTGCTTCTCGTCTGGCTAAAGCCACTGTATCCATGGCCTCAGTCTTTGAACTAACGTCTACTGATTTTTTTATCGATTTTTCAGCAGCTTTAATTCGCTCTTTAGAAAGCGTAGATAATTGCGACAGCATCCGTTCCTGCTGTTGTTCAAGCTCAGCGATTTTTCTACGCTGAGTTTCTATGTGATTACCATCGACGGACTGCTGAAGATCGGACAAAGGCGAACGCGCACGACCGAGCTCTGCATTTCCCCCGCCTGATAAATTCGCTTGAGCGAGTGCATCAGCATTGACGGGTGCCTTATCGTGGCGTGCATTGACAAGAATAATTTCCAAACCGCTGGATAAAGGCTTTGACGTCGGACTCGTTGGTGGCGCAAATTTTACTGCCAGTAAAGCAGCATGCAGCAAAAATGAACAACCTACAGCTATCCAAAGCCGTTGATCTTCTTTTGCTGTCGCGCTGATCATAAGGTAGATGTCGATGAATCCGAGTCGGATTGAATCACCGGATCGGCAATGATAGGCAACGTGCTGACATCCGGCTCTGCACTCAACACCTGCTCGCCAGCTTGCTCGCTTTCATCCGGACCATCTTCAAAATCGCTATCTTCATCTACTACGAGCACTGCCTGGCTGACTTCCAATAAGCGAGCTTGCACTGATAAATCGACTTCGTCCCATGAAATGAGTTCTATCGTCAGTTGAGTACCGCGCGGATGTTTAACGCCTACTAAAGGCAAGATCAATGGAATATCTACCAACTTAAGCAGATCAGCTTTAATCTGAACCGCCTGAACTTTACGTGCCTCGTGTTGGCTGAGCCAACGCAAACACCAGTAATGCTCCATGATGTTTTGAAAATCGGCGTACGCCGCATACGCTGCATCAAAAGCAGAAACAATCGCAAATAAATCAGCATCTCTAGCTTTAAATGGCGCGACCAGAGGGGCCGTTACGCCATGCTTTAAGCAAGCAAGTATTTGCCATTGGTTGACCAGATCGGTATAACGTCGCAGCGGTGATGTACTCCATGCATACTGATCAACACCTAAGCCCTGATGCGGCGCTGCATGCGTGAGCATACGAACTTGCATGCGTGCCGCCCAACCATTACCAGAGCCTTGAGTACGATAGATGCCGGGCACACCGTGCTCATGCAGCAGCAAACCCCAACTGCTATTTGCATAAATCATTAATTCTGCAACGATCTTATCTAACGGCGCACCACGCTTGCGGCGATTGATCGTAACGATGTCATCTTCGACGTAAAAATTAAAATCAACGCGATTATTTTGTTCAGGTCGCAAACCAAAACTTTCTCG
>JBEGSP010000053.1:0-3152 GCA_041179845.1 Pseudomonadota bacterium | reverse complement strand
CACACGAGTCAAACATCCCTACGCCTAAGATGTCGCACATTTTGCTAGGGCCGGCACCTAGCACTTCGGTAAAAGTCGCCAAACCAATACCCATCAATGTCGTTGAATCAGGATCAGCGCGTTTGGCCGCTTGCTCGGCGCGCAAGGCGGTGTAATCAACGGCGGTGAGTACTTTGTCTAATGCCGTGTGATAGTCACCGGAATCGTAATCAAAACCAAATGCTGAGTTGTAAGGAAATTGATCCTTGCGAATAAAATTGATACGTCGAATTTCTGCTTTATCCATCTTCAGCTTTTGTGCCAACACATCGATCATGCGCTCAATTAGGTACACCGCTTCGGTTACGCGAAATGAACATCGATACGCAACACCACCCGGCGCCTTGTTGGTGTAAACACCTTCAACCATGCAATGCGCTACAGGAATATCATACGAGCCTGAGCAAATGTGAAACAACCCTGCTGGGTATTTCGTCGGATCAGCACATGCATCAAACGCACCGTGATCGGCAATCACATGCGCTCGCAAACCTACAATTTTCCCCTCACGGGTGGCCGCCAGTTCACCTGTCATGTGGTAATCGCGAGCGAATGCGGTTGAGGATAAATTTTCTATTCGATCTTCTACCCATTTCACCGGACGACCCAACACGATCGATGCCACGATGGCGCACACATACCCCGGATAAACCCCTACCTTATTTCCAAATCCGCCACCGATATCCGGCGAAATAATGCGTACCTTCGATTCAGGAATGCCGGACAACATCGACACCACGGTTCTAACAATGTGAGGCGCTTGGCTAGTGATATACGTGGTCAACTCACCGCGCACGGGATCAAATGAAGCCACTGCACCGCAGGTTTCTAGCGGACAGGGATGCACACGGGGATAGAGTAGATCTTCCTTCACCGTGATTGCAGCTTGACTAAACGCGGCATCGGTTGCAGCTTTATCACCTGCTTCCCAACTAAAAATATGATTGTGGTGATAGCGTTTACCGTGCGCACCTTCTTCTTTACCTGCTAAATCTTCGCGCAACACCGGCGCATCTTTTTCCAATGCTTTACGCGGATCGATCACCACAGGTAACTCTTCATAATCGACACGAACTGCCGCAACACCATCGGCAGCTATATAGCGATCTTCTGCGACCACGACCGCTACTTCTTGCATTTGAAAATGAACTTTTTCATCCGCTAATACTGCCGCCACATCACCGGCGAGTGTTGGCATCCAATGCAATTTCAAAGGCTTGAGATCATCGGCAGTCAGTACTGCGAGCACGCCGGGAATAGCGAGCGCTGCTTCTTTATGAATTTTTTTTATCCGCGCGTGAGCAAAAGGCGAACGAACAATATCGGTGTGAACCATGCCAGGTAGCTTAATGTCATCTACATACCGCCCTTTACCTTGAATGAAACGCGCATCTTCTTTACGAGGACGCGATTCACCAATACCCATCAGTGCCGCTTTGCGATCAGGTGCATTCATGAAAATCTCCGTTGTATATTTTTGATTAGCTTTTTGAGCCACATAAGGAATCAAACTGTCGCAGTTTCGCTAGCCTGGATACGCAGCATCTCAGCTGCCCTTTGGATCGCTTTAACGATATTTTGATAACCGGTGCAACGACAAAGATTGCCGGACATACCTATTCGTATTTCGTCTTCCGATGGATTGGGGTTATCTTGCAAGAAGCGATAGGCGCGCATCAGCATGCCGGGTGTGCAGAAGCCACATTGCAACCCATGCTCCTGTGAAAAGCTGAGCTGTACTGCATGTAACACAGCACCACTGGCGAGACCCTCGACCGTGGTGACATTTTTACCGTTACATTGCACCGCCAGCGTCGTGCACGACTTAATCGACTGCCCATCTATATCGACCGTGCACACTCCGCAGTGGCTGGTGTCACAACCAATGTGAGTCCCTGTCAGATTTTGTTGTTCACGTAAAAAATGAACCAATAACAGACGGGCATCAACCTCGGCCTCAACGTTTTTTCCATTGATAGCCAGCGCTATTTTTTTCTTACTCATAAACTCCCCCATAGATTTTTTATTCGATGTTTCGCATTATTCTTTTTCATGAATGATTAAGAACAGCGTGCTGCAGCAAGACTGATGGCGCGCTTAGTCATTTCACCTGCCATCGCAGTTTTGTATTCAACATCACCACGCAGATCTTCTTGTGGATGACAAATTATTCGTACCTGAAGTGCAACTTCATTAATCAGATTCGGCGAGAGCGTTTTTCCTACCAACAGCTGCTCTGCCGCCGTCGCACGTAAGGGCGTCGGTGCGACATTAGTCAAACCTATGTGGGCCTTGGTAATGACATCGCCCGACCGCTGCAAGACAACTGCGGCCCCAGCCGTTGCCCAGTCACCCGTTTTACGTTTAAGTTTTCGATACGCGCAACCTGTACCTGCAGGCAGTGCTGAAATCTCCAAACAAACGAGTAATTCATCTGCTTGCATGACGGTCATATACGGACCATGAAAAAAATCGACTGCAGCAACACGACGTATCCCTCGTGTGCCCTGCAACACCAGCGTCGCATCTAACGCCATTGCAATCGCCGGTTGGTCGTTGGCTGGATCAGCGTGAGCAATATCTCCACCAATCGTCCCGCGATTTCTTACCTGAGGATCCGCAATCTGGCGCGCAGCTTCTGCCAACAGCGGTATTTTTTCGCGAATTAATGTGGAGGTGATCAGTTCATTTTCAGTCGTCATCGCACCGATGCGAATCACATCACCCTGAATATGGATGCCGCGTAGCTCATGAATATTGGCCAAATCAATCAGATGAGCCGGTTCAGCCAAACGTAGCTTCATCATCGGTAACAGGCTGTGTCCACCCGCCAGAATTTTTGCTTCATCACCCAAGCTAGTGAGCAAACCAATCGCCTCAGCCACCGTTCCCGGTGCGTGGTAGTCGAAACCCGAAGTAATCACAGCGTCTCCTTTAATAGTTAGTTCCGCTGCAGGAAGCCTCAGAACTGATGCAGATCAATTACCGACCAGGAAATTACCTATTTGATAACCGCACAGATATCCTAACTTCGAACAACCGTTGCAACAATTACTACTATGTTGATCAAACGCAAAAGCTGGCGATGGCTACTACTGACCTGCATGCTGGGG
>JBEGSP010000052.1:0-6771 GCA_041179845.1 Pseudomonadota bacterium | reverse complement strand
TGATGCAGAAGGCCGTGTTGTTTTTGCATCGACAGTCACTCTGCAAGATCTTGAGAGCGGAGACAACGTCACCTATCAAATTGTGGGTGACGATGAGGCTGACCTCAAAGTTTCTAAAATTTCCATTAGTTCGCCAATTGCTCGTGCACTGATTGGTAAATACGCCGGAGACGAAGTTGAGGTGCAGGCACCTGGTGGTGTGCGCTCTTACGAAATCATCGAGGTTAAGTACATCTAAGCGCTATGTTAGCGGCGCTGATTCCTCGGTTGCGCGTTTTACTGGTCACCTTTTGGGTCGGCAGTATGTGGACAATTGGCTATGTCGTTGCACCTTTGCTTTTTGCTACGCTAACGGATAGAGCACAAGCGGGAACTCTTGCCGGATTATTTTTTAAAGCAGAAGCATGGATATCGTTGATTTGTGGCGCATCGTTGTTAGCGATCATCTGGACTCAAAGAGAGCATCCAACACACATTCTGCAAATCAAACTAGTGCTAGCCATGATGGTGTGCACGGTGGTTGGCTATTTCGGTTTGCAGCCTTACATGGCAGAGCTGCGTGCTATTGCAGCGCAGTCAGGCGGCATCATGGATGATGCCACGCGTTCGACGTTTGAAATGTTACATGGCGCTGCGAGCGTTATTTATGTAATTCAGAGCCTATTGGCCGTCGGCCTTGTTCTGAAATCCAAGTAAACGGCTGCTTGCCGTTATCTTCCCAGTGAATTTTTCTTCTGACTTGTCTGACGCACTTTAGCACGTTTGACATTGCCACCGGCCGTGATGCGTTCATTGCCTTTGACCAGTATTTTTTTGATGGTCGGCTTTTTTGTCGGATTGGTTTTGACGATAACCACTTCACGCAGGCCTTTGCCGCGAGTTGCTTTAGCTTCTTTCACCACTTCTTTTTTAGGTCGATACAACACCAATAATTTACCGATGTGTTGAACCGGTGCAGCGCCAAGTTCTGCGCAAATGCTTTCGTAGAACCCCAGACGCGCTTCACGGTCGTCACCTAGTACGCGGACCTTGATCAGGCCATGCGAATTTAGGCTGGCGCTAATTTCCTTCATGACGGATGGCGTTAGGCCACTGTCGCCGATCATGACGACGGGGTCCAGACCATGGGCTTGTGAGCGCAGTTCGCTACGTTGGGCAGAAGTGAGTTTTAGCATGAGCCTCTTTCAAAACCATCATTGTAAGTCAGTGATACCACTCTTTCGAGCTTAGAGTTGGATGGGAATTAATTTGTCTACGGGGTGTGATGAAACCCTGAGCGATGTATCCTTGTGAGTATGGCAAAAAACAAAGCAAACAAGAACTGGCTGCACGGCCATATCAATGACCCCTACGTAAAACTTGCGCAAAAAGATGGCTACCGTGCGCGGGCTGCTTACAAGCTCAAAGAAATCGATGAGGATGAAAAGCTGATTAAGCCGGGTCAGATCATTGTGGATTTGGGGTGTGCGCCCGGTAGCTGGAGTCAATATGCGCGGCGTAAATTAGCTGGCAAGGAAGGTGGCGGTATCCACGGCATGATTGTCGGATTGGATATGCTGGAGATGGAGCCCATCGCCGATGTGAATTTTATTTTGGGTGATTTCCGTGAAGAGTCGGTGCTGATCCAATTGGAGTCACTACTTCAGGGGCAACGGGTTGATCTGGTGATTTCGGACATGGCGCCCAACTTATCTGGGATTGCGGATACGGATGCGGCGCGAGTCGAAGATTTAGTCGATTTGGCAATAGATTTTGCGCGTCAGCACATGAAACCGTCTGGATCGCTGCTCGTCAAATGCTTTAATGCTAGTGGTTACACGCAAATTGTTGAGAAGTTTCGGGAGCAATTTAAGACGGTCAGCTCCAAAAAACCCAAGGCCAGCCGGGACAAATCATCTGAAATCTTCCTTTTGGGGAAGGGCTTACGGCACCCCGCCTGACCTTTTTATGCCTGCTATCTCGGGCGCTGGATGGGTGTTCTTTGCCAGCTAGCTTTTGCTGTGGAGTCGAGTGACGCTTCAACCCTTGAAAAATCAGGGGTTTAGCCCCATATCCTTGCTGGCAAGGGTCGGGTATTGCGAGTAGAATTTACCAAGTGCTAGACCGCAACTGCCGGTCCGCAATAAGGAGTCTTCGTGAATAATATGTTTTCTAAAGCCGCCATCTGGGTTGTCATTGCCTTTGTGCTATTTACCGTCTTCAAACAGTTCGATGAACGTGGTTTGGCCGGCGGTGCAACGCCCATTCCTTATTCCGATTTCCTTGATGAAGTGAAATCGCAGCGTATTCGTGAAGCGACGATTGAGGATCGCACGATCATCGCTATCACCAATGATGGCAAAAAAATCAAAGCCACGACAACGAATCTTGATCGCGGCTTGATTGGTGACTTGGTGAACAACGGCGTGAAATTCGACGTTAAGCAACCTGAGCCGCCTTCATTCCTTTCGCAGATTTTTATTTCGTGGTTCCCAATGCTGCTATTGATCGGCGTGTGGATTTTCTTCATGCGTCAAATGCAGGGCGGCGGTAAAGGCGGTGCGTTCTCGTTTGGTAAATCCAAAGCACGCATGCTCGATGAGCATCAAAATGCTGTCACCTTTGCTGACGTAGCCGGTTGCGATGAAGCGAAAGAAGAAGTCTCTGAGCTGGTCGATTTTTTGCGCGACCCAACCAAATTTCAAAAGTTGGGTGGTCGTATCCCGCGTGGTGTGCTGATGGTCGGCCCACCGGGTACCGGTAAAACTTTGTTGGCTCGAGCTATCGCAGGCGAAGCCAAGGTTCCTTTCTTTACTATTTCCGGTTCCGATTTCGTTGAGATGTTTGTCGGTGTGGGCGCATCGCGTGTGCGCGATATGTTTGAGAATGCAAAAAAACATTCACCGTGCATCATCTTCATTGATGAGATTGATGCAGTAGGTCGTCACCGTGGTGCAGGTATGGGCGGCGGTAACGACGAGCGCGAACAAACACTCAATCAGTTATTGGTTGAGATGGATGGATTCGAAGCGAATGCGGGTGTGATCGTGATTGCAGCGACTAACCGTTCAGACGTGCTTGATAAAGCCTTGCTGCGTCCGGGTCGTTTCGACAGACAAGTGATTGTGGGTCTTCCAGATATTCGTGGTCGTGAACAGATATTGATGGTTCATATGCGTAAGGTGCCTATTGCTCCTGATGTCAGAGCGGATGTACTGGCGCGTGGAACACCGGGTTTCTCAGGCGCTGATCTCGCTAATTTGGTGAATGAGTCAGCGTTGTTTGCGGCACGTCGTAACAAGCGTTTAGTTGAGATGCAAGATTTTGAAGACGCAAAAGACAAAATCGTTATGGGGCCTGAGCGAAAGTCGGCTGTCATGCGCGAAGAAGAGCGTCGCAATACTGCATTTCACGAGTCGGGTCACGCAGTCGTCGCTAAACTCTTGCCTAAGGCTGACCCAGTTCACAAGGTCACCATCATGCCGCGCGGTATGGCATTGGGTTTGACTTGGCAGTTGCCTGAGCACGATCGCGTGAATATGTACAAAGACAAAATGTTGGAAGACATAGCGATTTTGTTTGGCGGTCGAATTGCTGAAGAAATTTTCATGAATCAAATGTCTACCGGCGCGTCGAATGACTTTGAGCGTGCTACCAAGCTTGCTCGTGCGATGGTGACTCGCTTTGGTATGTCGGAGTCATTGGGTACCATGGTCTATGAAGATTCTGATCAAGATTCGTATTTTGGACGGATGTCATCCAAAACCGTATCCGAAGCTACGCAGCAAAAAGTAGATACCGAGATTCGTAACATCTTGGATCAGCAATATGCTATGTCGCGCAGTCTGTTAGAGCGTAATCGCGATAAAGTTGAAGCGATGGCCAAAGCCTTGCTCGAATGGGAAACCATCGATGCGGATCAAATTAACGACATCATGGCCGGTAGCGACCCACGTCCACCGAAAGTGGCGCCCACACCGCGCCCGAGTGATCCACCAGGTGGTGGTGTTGCGCCAGCGACTGCACCTGCGTGATGATCGTCTGTAAACCATAAGCTAGCTAGCGGGGTGAGGAGAAATCTTCACCCCGTTTGCTTGTCAATTTCCTGGTTTCTCTGTGACTGATTTCCCTGATACGTATTTGCAGTGTGGTCGTTATCGACTGAAAATTAGTGGGCCCTCATTTCGTCCGTTAGTTATGGGCGTCTTGAACGTTACACCTGATTCATTTTCTGATGGTGGGCGCTTTAGCTCACTTGATGCGGCCATCACACAAGCAGAACTCATGATCGAATCAGGAGTCGATATTATTGATATTGGTGGCGAGTCCACTCGACCTGGCTCACCACCCTTATCTATCGACGAAGAATTGCGTCGAGTGATGCCGGTACTGTATGCCCTACGTGATTGTGGTAAACCGATTTCAGTTGATACGCGTCGACCCGAAGTGATGCAAGAAGCGATGATTGCGGGTGTCGATATGATTAATGACATCACCGGCTTTCGTGATGAAGACAGCTTAAGCCAGCTCAGGGATAGCGACTGCGCTTTATGTATTATGCATATGCAGGGCACGCCCCAAACCATGCAGCACGATCCTAGTTATGACGATGTGGTGCGTGAGGTGAGTGAGTTTCTCTTGCAGAGGGCGGATGCCGCTGCCAGCGAAGGTATAGACCGTCGTCGCTTATGTATCGATCCTGGATTTGGTTTTGGTAAAACACTACAGCACAATGTAGAGCTGCTTGCGAATGTAGAACGTATTCAGCGTGAGTTAAGCTTGCCACTTTTAGTCGGTCTTTCACGTAAGAGCATGATAGGTAAGTTAACGGATAAACCTGTAGAGCAACGCATGGCTGGCAGTATTGCTGCTGCTTTGTATGCGATAGCACAGGGCGCACGTATCGTGCGTGTGCATGATGTCGCTGAAACGGTTGATGCGATTAGTGTTTGGCAAGCAGCAAACAATGCGTAAGCCGAGTTAAATGCAATTCAGCGAAGCTGAAATAAAAAAATCGATTAGCGACAAAAAAGACAAGTTACGATAAGTCACCACTAGAAAATACAGGAAACCATGGCAAGACAATATTTCGGCACAGACGGTATCCGTGGCAGCGTTGGCACTGCACCGATTACACCGGACTTTGTTATGCGTTTAGGCTATGCTGCAGGCAAAGTATTAGCCCAATCAGAAAATTCAGCGGCTGGACGTCCCACGGTGTTGATTGGTAAAGACACGCGTATATCAGGCTACATGCTCGAAGCAGCTTTAGAGGCGGGTTTTACCGCGGCAGGCGTAGACGTTTTACTTGCAGGCCCGATACCGACTCCCGCTGTTGCTTACCTGACGCGCGCATTGCGTTTATCCGCTGGCGTAGTGTTATCCGCCTCACACAATCCGTATCACGATAATGGCATCAAGTTTTTTTCAGCGCAAGGTAACAAGCTACCTGATGCGGTTGAGGAAGCGATTGAAGCAGAACTTGAAACCCCTATGCTCTGCGTTAGCTCAGAGAAGCTCGGTCGTGCTAAGCGACTCGACGATGCACGTGGTCGTTATATTGAATTTTGTAAAAGCACCTTTCCAAACGAGCTTGATCTGCGTGGAATGAAACTGGTGGTGGATTGCGCTCATGGAGCGGCGTATCACATTGCCCCAGATGTATTTCATGAACTTGGCGCTGAAGTTATCGCGATTGGTAATCAGCCTAACGGTTTTAATATTAATGAGCGTTGTGGTGCTACAGCACCACAAGCCCTGTCTGAGGCGGTGCGTGCGCATAGCGCTGATCTGGGTATTGCACTTGATGGTGATGCCGATCGTTTGATCATGGTTGATGTCAGTGGCCGTGTGTTTAATGGCGATGAGCTTCTTTATGTCATGGTCAAAGATAGGTTAGCGAACGGCGGTGTTCAAGGTGCTGTGGGTACCTTGATGACGAACATGGCCGTTGAATCAGCCTTTAAGGCAATGGGAGTAGGTTTTGCTCGCGCTAAAGTGGGTGACCGCTACGTGCTTGAGTTATTACAAGAGCGTGGCTGGCAAATCGGAGGCGAAGGTTCGGGGCATTTACTTTTCCTCGATAAGCACACCACAGGTGACGGGATCATCTCAGCCTTGCAGGTTTTAGCGGCGCTCAGACACAGCGGGCAAACCCTCTCTGGTATCACTAGCGATATGCAGCTTTGGCCGCAGACATTGCTCAATGTGAAAATTGCGCCTGGCTTTGACTGGAAAGCCAGCAAATCGTTGATGGCTGAAAAGGAGCGCGCCGAGGCCGAATTAGGAGAGGCCGGGCGCGTGCTAATCCGTCCTTCAGGTACCGAGCCGCTGCTCAGAGTCATGGTGGAAGCGCGCGAGGCATCCCTTGCCAAGGCCCTGGCAGAACGGCTGGCGGCCTGTATTGCCACCTGAACGCTCCCTTAGCTGACGTAATTGGCAACAAAGTGGCAAGGTACCCGCAGGCTAAGGTATAATTATGTTCTCGGAGTGTGGCGCAGCCCGGTAGCGCACCTGCTTTGGGAGCAGGGGGTCCAAGGTTCGAATCCTTGTACTCCGACCAATTAAAAAAACGGGTTGTCGTTGACAACCCGTTTTTCATTTCGCAATATCCCTGAATCAATCCTGCAATACCGACTGCCCATAGCTCAGCTGGATAGAGCAACGGCCTTCTAAGCCGTAGGTCGCACGTTCGAATCGTGCTGGGCAGGCCATTCAGCATTGATTTCATTGAAAATTTTCTGTAAGTTAATAAAATATTAACGTTACACACTGGTTACGCACTTTGTTCGT
>JBEGSP010000051.1:0-7317 GCA_041179845.1 Pseudomonadota bacterium | reverse complement strand
CCGATACATTACTCACCCGTTCGCCACTCGCCGCCAGACCGAAGTCCGCGCTGCCGTTCGACTTGCATGTGTAAGGCATGCCGCCAGCGTTCAATCTGAGCCAGGATCAAACTCTTCAGTTTAATCTCTGTTGTGCCATTTCTGGCAGGTTCCGAAGAACCGTCGCTCACTCAAAATACTGACAGGATAAGTTCTTGCGAACCTACCTATATTTTTTTGTGAGCACTTGATATTTAAAGTATAACGATGCTGCCTAAGCATCATCGCCGCACGCCATCAAGCGCCCACACTTATCGACTGTTAATTTTTAAAGAACACTATAGAACAGATATTCGTTGGCTTTCGCCTGTTTCTTTGTTTGCAAAGCGTTTTGTTTGCAACAGCAAAGAAGCGGAATTATGCGGCCTTTTCGGAGCTTCGTCAAGCGGCTTGCATCCAACTTTTTGCAAACGCCACCAAAACCATAACAAAGCAACCTTACTCCAGTCGCCACCTTCGCGAATCGTTGTGTTCGCAGAGGTGAGCCAAAGATTATGCTGCATTCGATAATCGCTGTCAAGCAACTTGGCGAGATATTTGACTTATCCAGCGAGCTGGCTGCCATAAGCGCCTAAGAAAGCGATAAATAACTTTTTGGAATTATTTTTAACTCAGTTTTATTAGATGTCCCGAAAATTGGGTTGGCGCTTCTCCATGAAGGCCTTCATACCCTCTTTCTGATCTTCGGTCGCGAACGTACTATGAAACAGCCGTCGCTCATATTGGATGCCGTCTGTTAAGGATGATTCATAAGCGCGATTGACTGCATCCTTAATCATCAATACCGAAGGCAATGACATAGCAGCAATCACCGATGCTGCCTCCAAGGCCTCTTCCATCAGCTTATCGGCTGGCACAACCCGTGACACCAATCCTGCCCGCTCAGCTTCGGCAGCGTCCATCATTCTGGCGGTTAGGCACATGTCCATTGCCTTAGATTTAGAGACGGCCCGCGGTAATCTCTGAGTCCCCCCTGCGCCCGGTATCGTTCCCAGCTTGATCTCTGGCTGGCCAAATCGTGCACTGTCGGCGGCAATAATGAAATCACACATCATCGCGAGTTCGCACCCACCGCCCAAGGCGTATCCAGCAACGGCTGCAATGATGGGTTTTCTCACTCGACGGATCTGCTCCCAATTGCGCGTGATGTAGTCACCCTTATAGACATCCATATAGGTATAGCTCGCCATCGCCGCAATATCTGCACCTGCTGCAAACGCTTTTTCATTGCCCGTCAAAATTATGCAGGCAATTTTTTCATCTGCATCAAATGCCAGCAAAGCCTCGCCCAACTCGTTCATCAGCTGATCATTTAATGCATTGAGGGCTTTCGGACGATTCAATCGGACAAGTCCTACTTTACCGTGGGTTTCGATCAAAATATTTTCAAAATTCATACGTGGCTCCGCATTGTTCGCAGTGGTTTTCTAAAGGACGAATTGTAACTTCAAGACAATGCCTTAATGGCTTATTCAAAGCACCTTGAGATAGATCAGCTACTCAGCTCAGCTGCATTGCCATCGCAATGATTACACTAACTACTTTGGAAAAAATATCTTTATGCCTGCCGACATTTCAAAGTTAGATGCGCTGCACGACTCATTGCGTCAACTCACTCAACAACTTCATGACTGCGCTCAAGATGAGATCTGCTCTGCTTATGAGCAATTACTGGTTACAGCGGAAAAAGCCTTTGCGGCTGAACAGTTGTTGATGGAGGTGCATGATTTCCCCGCGACTCGGTCTCATCTAGAACAACACGCTCGTGTACTCTGCGCATTGCATCAGGCTCACCCGGCGGTGATGACCGGGGATCGCCATCTGGCCATCCACGTTGGAGGGCACCTTCTGCCAGAGTGGTTTGAGTTACATAACTCCACATTAGATGCTGCCGTTTCAGTTTGGGCCAGCTATAAAATTGATCCCGATAAGCTAGCTGCGAATTACGGAGGGCAAGTGATCAATTTTGTGGCAACGCCAACGAACGAGGCAGCAAGACCCACATAAATAGCGGCTGCTTCATTCGTCCGGCCAATTCACCTGCCTCGTCCCCAAAACCCCAAAAGAAATCTGCCCTGACAGGATTGCGGATTGCGCCCCCGGTGTCCTGAGCAAGCACCAAGCGACGTAGCGGGGTTGCAGAATTTGGCTGAGTCGTTGACACAAACACCGGAGCGCCCAAAGGTATGAACTGCGGATCAACCGCAATCGATCGTTGCGGTGTGAGTGGCACACCCAAAGAGCCTTTCGGTCCTTTCGATGGATCTAGAATTTTTTCTTCTTTAAAAAACACGAAACTTGGATTGGCATTTAACAGTTCCTGCTGACGCGCAGGATTAGCCTGGTACCACGTCTTTATTCCTTGCATCGAAGCTTGCTCTAAGCTCAGCTCACCGCGATCAACCAAATAGCGACCAATAGAACGATACGGATGACCATTTTGATCTGCGTACGCAACACGAATAATTTCACCACCCGGTTCAAGCACCACCCTGCCAGAACCTTGCACTTGCAAGAAAAAAGCATCGATCGGGTTATCGACCCACACGAATTCTTTGCCCGCCAAAAGATTTTTTGACATCAGCTCGGCGCGACTGAAATACGGCACTACTTTGTTTCCTGCGACTCTTCCGCGCAGTCGCATGTTCTTTAACTCGGGATAAAGAACATTCATATCAATCGCAAGCAAATCGTCTGGCACGCGATAAAGCGCTGTTTGGTAAGGACCGTTTCGCAAACGAGCGCCGCGCAGTAGTGGCTCGTAATAGCCCGTTGCCATGCCTTGCGAGTTACCATCGAGATTACGCAGCTGATGTGGAACAAATTGCGATTCATAGTAGCGCCGGACCATGGCTTCATCCGCCGGATTCACCTCAGACGCCAAACGACAAACTTCTTGCCACTCGATTCGCTTAGCGAGAGCCTGGCAGGTTGCCAACATCGCTGGCCAGGACTGGCGTAAATCATCTTCTGTCCAACCAGGCAAATCAGAAAAGCTCGCGCTACGAAGATAATCAGTAGGTTTTGCAGGAGAAGGGGCGGCCACTGATGGCACTGGCGCAGTAACCGCCACCGGCGCTGGCACTGTCGCAGGCACTGGTAACGACGCAGATGATTTTTGAGGCGGCGGCGTCACGCAGGCTGATAGCAGTAGTATGGTTGCCATCACCGCGAGCGCTAAACTAAAACGTTGATTCAGACTGGACACCTTGTATGTGGCTATTATTTTTGGAAGCAGGTCTCGCATTCGGCCTGTTAGCTTTTATCGTTTGGTGGACCATGTTCTCCGGCAGAGAAGATGACGACTAATCCACGTAACTAATTTCCACTGTCAGTGCAATGTTCGAGGCAGGGAAAGTACAAACTCTGGAATTGGCGACTCAAATTGCTCACCATCTTCCGCTACGCAAAAGTACGCCCCGTGCATCGTGCCCTGGGGCGTAGCTAAGGTCGTGCCGCTGGTGTATTCGAATTGTTCACCGGGTTGTAGCAGAGGCTGATGCCCCACCACACCCAAGCCACGCACTTCTTGCACATGATTGTTAGCATCGGTAATAACCCAATGCCGCGAAATCAACTGAGCTGCAACGTTGCCGCTATTTTTTATCGTGACTGCGTAGGCAAACACATAATGTGAGCGGTCAGGATCGGATTGATCCTCGAGATACTGAGTTTTAACCGTCACCGTCATTTGGTAAGCCGCCATACGTAATCGCTATTCCTGTAATTTTGTTTTTCAAAGATAGCTAAATTTAGCTAACCTTCGATTGCACACGAAATCCAGCCAGCTGGCAAGCTCATCATTAGCTACAGGTTAAAATTCGAGGCTCGTCCAAAGGGAACTCATCCATGTCCAACTACCTTATCGCTCCCAGCATCTTGTCTGCCGACTTCGCCCGATTGGGAGAAGAAGTTAGAAATGTCGTTGCCGCAGGGGCCGACATCATTCACTTCGATGTGATGGACAATCACTATGTTCCCAATCTGACAATTGGTCCATTAGTGTGCGAGGCCATACGCCCGCATGTCAATGTGCCCATCGACGTACACCTGATGGTTAAGCCCGTCGACCGCATCATCCCCGACTTTGCCAAGGCAGGCGCCAATATCATCAGCTTTCACCCGGAAGCCTCTGATCATATAGACCGCACACTCAGCTTGATACGCGACCAAGGCTGTAAAGCCGGCCTCGTCTTCAATCCAGCGACCCCTTTGCATTACCTAGAGCACGTGATGGATAAAGTTGACCTGATTCTGATCATGTCAGTCAATCCAGGCTTCGGTGGACAATCTTTTATTGGCGAAGCACTCAAAAAAGTCAGCCTTGTTCGTAAACTGATCAACGCCAGCGGACGCGAGATCATGCTCGAGGTCGATGGCGGCATCAAAGTAGAAAATATTGCCGCAGTCGCTAAGGCGGGTGCCGATACTTTTGTTGCGGGGTCTGCCATTTTCGGTAAACCCGACTACAAAACCATTATCGATGCTATGCGCACCCAACTCGCCACAGCATGAACACCTCCGCAAAGATCTCGTTCAAAGGTATTCGTGCTGCCATCATTGATCTTGATGGCACCATGGTTGATACAGCGCCCGATTTTCAAGTCGCTATTAACCGCATGCGCGAAGAAATACATTTAGCGCCACTAACGCTAGAAACCATTACCGATTTTGTAGGTAAAGGCTCTGAAAATCTAATGCGTCGGGTTCTTGGTGTCGACTTTGAAGCAAGCGAAGTCGAACGCCGATTCGAACTCGCTTTGCAGCGCTATCAGCACCATTACCTGCAAATTAACGGTAATCACAGCGAGCTGTATGCAGGCGTACACGAAGGCCTTTTGGCTATGAAAAAGGGTGGCGTACGACTAGCTTGCGTCACCAATAAGCCGATTGCCTTTGCTCGCCCATTGCTCGAGAAAAAAGGGCTGATTGATTCATTCGAAGTGATTTATGGCGGCGATTCTCTCGCCCATAAAAAACCCCATCCTCTGCCCATGCTTACCGTCTGCAACGATTTTGATCTGCAGCCTGACCAAGTCGTCGCTATTGGAGATTCCTCAAACGACTCCGAGGCCGCCCGGGCTGCGGGATGCCGCGTTTTGACCGTTCCCTATGGTTATAACCACGGCCAGCCTGTCCAGACCATAGACACGGATGGTATAGTCGAGTCCTTACTCGATGCGGCGAACCTGATCGTCCATTAATAGATCTACCTTTACTTACCGCCATGTTTCTTGTCAAAAAAATCAAGCTGATCCCACCGGGTGCTTTCGAGGCCTGGCTATGGCGACGCTGGCAAACACATATCGCCTGATATCCCTGCTTGCCGCTGTTCCTACAGGAATAGCTGTTTTTTGCACAAACTACCGCCATTCGACATGGCGGCCCGGAGAGAAACATGACCGAACTCGAATTTAAGTCGCTGGCCGCGCAAGGCTTTAACCGCATTCCGTTACTTGCCGAAGCCTTTGCCGATCTCGAAACACCCCTCACGCTTTACCTAAAGCTCGCACAAACGCAAAACCAAGGAAAAAATACCTTTCTCCTTGAATCCGTTGTCGGCGGTGAGCGCTTTGGTCGCTACTCCTTCATTGGACTGCCTGCCAGCACATTGCTGCGCTCCAGTGGCCGACACACAGAAGTCGTGCGTAATGGCGAAGTCATCGAAACATCGAATGACAATCCGCTTGATTTCATCGCCGAATTTCAATCGCGCTACAACGTCGCTATCAGCGCAGGCATGCCTCGTTTTTGTGGTGGGTTAGCAGGCTATTTTGGATACGATGCCGTCCGTCAGATAGAACATCGCCTTGAGCATAGCGCGCCACCCGACGACCTGAAACTCCCTGAAATTCAATTACTACTGACCGAAGAACTGGCGGTCATCGACAATTTATCTGGCAAGCTCTATCTCATTGTCTACGCCGACACCAGTCAACCTGAAGCCTACACAAAAGCAAAACAACGGTTGAAAGATTTGCGCGCCATGCTGCGTCGTAATGTCGATGCGCCAGTTACCTCAGGCTCGGTACGCACTGAAACCATTCGGGATTTCGACAAAAAAGAGTATCTGGCCGCTGTACAAAAGGCCAAGGACTACATCATGGCCGGCGACCTGATGCAAGTGCAGATAGGCCAACGCATACGCAAGCCTTATGTTGATTCGCCGTTGTCTTTGTATCGAGCACTGCGCTCACTTAATCCTTCGCCGTACATGTATTTCTATAATTTCGGCGACATGCACATCGTAGGAAGCTCGCCAGAAATCCTCGTGCGCAATGAGGGAATAGCTGACAACAAAAAGAAAATCACTATACGCCCACTGGCAGGTACCCGTCCTCGTGGAGCCACACCCGAGCAAGATATCAAGCTAGCGACAGAGTTGTTAGCCGACCCCAAAGAAATTGCAGAGCACGTGATGCTGATTGACCTCGCACGGAATGACATTGGTCGTATCGCAGAGATCGGTAGCGTAAAAGTCACCGATAAATTCATCATCGAAAAATATTCACACGTGCAGCACATTGTTTCCAATGTTGAAGGAACACTAAAAGACGGCATGTCTAACCTCGACGTCTTACGTGCCACCTTCCCTGCGGGCACTCTATCTGGCGCCCCCAAAGTTCGTGCCATGGAAATCATCGATGAACTAGAACCCGTGAAGCGGGGCATCTACGGTGGCGCGTGTGGTTATCTTTCTTTCGGTGGCGAGATGGATCTCGCTATCGCCATTCGTACCGGCGTCATCAAAGACGGCATGTTGTACGCCCAAGCCGCCGCCGGCATAGTCGCCGACTCCATCCCCGAAATGGAATGGCAAGAGACTGAAAATAAGGCGCGCGCTGTATTGAGAGCCGCAGAGCAAGTGCAAGACGGATTGGATGGGGAGATCTGACATGCTTTTAATGGTCGACAACTATGATTCGTTCACCTACAACCTTGTTCAATATTTTGGCGAGTTAGGCGAAGATGTACAAACCTATCGCAATGACGAAATCACCCTCGAAAAAATAACGCAGCTCAAACCAGATCGCATTTGTATTTCACCTGGGCCATGCACCCCACACGAAGCCGGCGTTTCCGTCCCGCTCTTACAGCACTTTGCTGGCAAGTTACCCATACTCGGCGTTTGCCTGGGTCATCAAAGCATAGGCGCCGCATTTGGTGGCAAAGTCATTCGCGCACAAGAAGTCATGCATGGAAAAACATCCCCGATAGAGCACACGGGTGTGGGTGTGTTTAAAAATCTACCATCGCCATTTACCGTTATTCGCTACC
>JBEGSP010000050.1:0-4117 GCA_041179845.1 Pseudomonadota bacterium | reverse complement strand
GCACTAGCGGCGATGCTGGTGATGCGATGGGCGGTATTACAAATTTTTTTACCAGCATCAGCCTACCCTACCGCGCACTAGCCGATTCGTCATTGCCACCGATTAAAGCACTGATCTATCCCGCGCTGACCTTGGCGATTTTACTGTCGATTGACACACTCAAAACCTGCGTCGTCTTAGATTCACTCACGCACAGTCGCCACGACTCGAATCGCGAACTGATAGGGCAAGGCATAGGTAACGTAGCCTCAGCACTGTGTGCGGGTATGCCAGGATCAGGCACCATGGGCGCCACCTTACTAAATATCTCTAGTGGCGCACAGACCCGCGCTTCGGGAATGATCGAAGGTGTGATGATATTAGTGGCTTACGTATTACTTGCTCCAATGCTGGCATGGCTACCCTTATCCGCACTAGCTGCTATCTTGATAGTGGTTGGATTTCGCATGATCGATCGTCACAGCTTCGCGCTTCTGAAGTCGAGCGATACCCGACTAGATTTTTTAGTCATCCTCACCGTTGCGATGGTGGCATTGACGATTAGTTTGATTGCAGCGACTGGCGTTGGCTTGCTGTTGGCGATTTTACTTTTCTTACGTAAGCAAATTGGCACCCACCTGATACGCCGTACGACCTTCGGTAATCAAGTTTTTTCTCGTAGTGAACGACTCGAGAGCGAGCGGCAACTGCTTGAGGAAAAAGGACATCAAACCGTAATACTGGAATTACAAGGATCGCTCTTCTTCGGTACAGCGAATCAGCTGTATCAAGCCGTCGAGCCCTATCTTCACGGTTACCGTTATCTAATCCTTGATTTGCGCCGCGTGCAATCCGTCGATATGACGGCTGGTCATATATTTGAGCAAATTAGAAATACTCTAAATGAAAATAAGTGCGAACTGATTCTGAGCGACTTGCCCAGCTCTATGCCCACTGGCGACAACCTGAAAAGCTACTTTGATCACCTAGGCATTCTGCGTGAGCAGCAACCTATCCGCGTATTTGATGAACTGTACGACGCACTTGAATGGATAGAGGAACAATGGCTTCTCCACTCAGGTTTACGGCCCCGTCCAGAACAAACCTACTCGCTACGCGACTTCGACGTCTTTAAAAATCACAAGGACGACACACTGATCGATCTGCAAGCCTGTTTGGAGCCTCGTCAACTGAAGGCCGGCCAGCTACTTTTTGAAGCCGGATCACAAAGTGATGAAATTTTTTTCATCATGCAGGGTGAAGTTCGGCTCGATATTCCGCTGCCTGACGGTCACCAGCATCACATCGCAACGCATCACCAAGGAGACTTTATCGGCGAACTCGGATTTCTTGACCAGCGTCCGCGCATCGATTCGGCTACCGCGATCACCGACCTCCAACTGCTAGCGCTGTCACGGTCGCGCTTAGACCATCTGGCTGATCATCACAAACGTTTAGGTGTGAACTTAATGACGGAAATCGCGCGCGTGCTCGCTTCGCGACTGCGCCAATCGAATGATGAACTCAGGGTGCTCGAAAGCGCCTGACTTTTTCCATCAACGTTCAGTTTTTGTCGATCAATTCATCTCGATTGCGTTGACGTCATCGCTCGAAATACCTTTGTTTATGCGGGTTTTATAAAAAATCGATGCATCTGCGTGTTGATTCGAAAAAAAAATTTTGTATCAGCCGCGATCAACAAAAAACTCTTCTCAGCCACCTCATTGGGATCAAAAACCCCGCCAAAACCAAATTTCTGGAACCGCTCAGGAGTTGTGGTATACTGTGCATATATACAGTATTTAAGAAATCAGCCAACCCTCTCAGAACCCGCACAAAACGTAGTGGAGTTGCGAAAATGGAAACCGAAATGATTGACCAGGAGCTACCTGGCAAGCTTGAAATCAAGATCGTCTCGCGCCCCTCGAGTCAGGCGCAGCGCATCTGGCGTAAACGTGGTCGCCCACGTGATTTGCGTAGCCAAGCCGGCTTTCAACCTATTGCCGCGCATCTGATTGCGGTGAGTCTGATTACAACTAACACGCAATAAATTCATCTATCCTGGTTCGCCAGGATTATCGCTAAGCCGTTTGTCGGAGTCTTCCGCAAACGGCTTTTTCATTGGTACAGCCCAAACCCTGCCCTCATCAAAACCGAATATTCGCTGTAAGCATTTCGGGCTACTATCTTGTTCACCCGTTTTACCCCAAAAAACCTATAACCCCCGAGAGACAGCGATGATACGAGTACTCAAAGCCGGCCAAACCGTCGATCAAAAAGCACAAGACCAAACCAGCGTTCGCGACACCGTCACTAAAATTCTTTCCGAAATTGAAGCGCATGGCGATTCTGCCGTCGCTGAAATGTCGAAAAAATTCGACCAATGGTCGCCGGCTAGTTTTCGTTTGTCTGAAGATGAGATCGCTAAATGCGTCAAATCGCTAAGCCAAGGCCAGCTCGATGACATTCGCTTTGCGCAAGAACAGGTCAGAAATTTCGCCAAGATACAGCGTGAATCGATACGCGATGTTGAAGTTGAAACGCTACCCGGTGTAATCCTAGGGCACAAAAATCTACCGGTCGAAAGTGTGGGCTGCTACGTCCCCGGCGGTAAATTTCCTTTGGTCGCCTCTGCACATATGGGTGTTGTTACTGCCAAAGTCGCTGGCGTGAGTCGTATCCTGGCGGCTTCACCACCGGTGAATGGCGCACCGAATCCAGCAGTCATCGCCGCTATGCATTTGGGTGGTGCCGATGAAATCTATACTTTCGGTGGTGTACAAGCGATTGGTGCAATGGCCATCGGTACACAGACCATCAAGTCAGTCTCTATGTTGATCGGACCAGGCAATGCCTTCGTCGCTGAAGCTAAGCGTCAACTATTTGGGCGCGTTGGTATTGATCTGATCGCCGGTCCAACTGAAACACTCGTCATAGCCGATGACACCGTCGATGCTGAAATGTGTGCCACCGATTTGCTCGGTCAGGCAGAACATGGTTACAACACACCCGCTGTACTGTTAACTAATTCTGAAAAACTAGCGCATGCTACCGTTGCTGAGATCGAGCGCTTGCTCAAAATCCTGCCAACTGCTGCAACCGCTTCTGTGTCATGGCGCGACTTTGGTGAAATCATCGTCTGCGATACCTTAGAAGAAATGGTCAGCGAAGCCGATCGCATCGCCTCCGAACATGTGCAAGTCATGACTCGTGATGATGATTACTTCTTAAAAAATATGCGTAACTACGGTGCGTTGTTCTTGGGTCCGCGCACTAACGTCGCTTACGGTGACAAAGTAATCGGTACCAACCACACACTACCTACGGGTAAAGCAGCGCGTTATACCGGTGGTCTGTGGGTGGGTAAATTTATCAAAACCTGTACCTATCAAAAAGTGCTCACGGATGAAGCTAGCACCATGGTGGGTGAATACTGTTCACGTCTGTGCGCTATCGAAGGCATGATCGCGCACGGTGAACAAGCCAACTTGCGTGTGCGTCGTTACGGCCATCAAGACGTGCCTTATGGTGGCGTACCCGGTTAATTCACACGGCGAGATAACCATGAGCTCATTTCCCGCCCCGAATTTCAGACTAGATGGAAAAAAAGCCCTCGTAACCGGTGCCAGTCGCGGTATAGGGCTAGCTGCAGCTGTCGCACTCGCGCAAGCGGGTGCGCAGGTTACATTAGCCGCACGATCAAAAGATGAACTCGCTGCTGCTTGCAAAGACATCACCGCTTCCGGTGGTCATGCTGATTTTGTGGTGCTGGATGTCACTGACTCTGTCGCCGTTGATCATTTGATCAATAGCCAAGGCCCCTTTCATGTACTGGTGAATAACGCAGGCATGAACCGACCCAAGCCTTTGGTCGATGTCACCAACGACGATCTCGACGACATTTTTGATTTAAACGTTAAATCGGTTTTTTACGCTTCGCGTGCTGTTGCTAAAAGTTTGATCGCTGCCAAGCAGCCCGGCTCCATCATTACTATCTCTTCACAGATGGGCCATGTGGGCGCTTCTAACCGTACAGTGTATTGCGCAAGCAAACATGCACTCGAAGGTATGACTAAAGCCCTTAGTTGGGAGTTAGGTCAAAAAAATATTCGTGTTAACACGATTTGCCCAACCTTTA
>JBEGSP010000049.1:0-2965 GCA_041179845.1 Pseudomonadota bacterium | reverse complement strand
TTACCTGAACGGTTATGTATGCCGGCTTGGTTTAAAACATGGCGTTCCAACGCCGGTCAATCAAACCTTGCTCACCTTAGTCAAGCTGGTGTCGAAGAATTAAAGCCGAAGAATTAAATTTCAAGAATTAAACTTTAAAAATTAAAGTCAAAAAATTAAAAAAGGAACGAACATGAATCAGCAAGAATTCGAGCAGTTGATGCAGAAAGAGGGTTTTGAGACCGTCGTAGTCGAACGGCCTGCGAATGGCTCATTGGATTTGCATACGCATCCCTTTGCTGCGCGCGCATTAATTTTAGACGGTGAGATTACGATCGTAGCTGAAGGTCGCACGCAGCATTGCCGCACTGGTGATACGTTTGCACTTGATGCAAATATTCCGCATACCGAAGTGTATGGGCCTACCGGCGTGCGCTATATAGCAGGTCGTAAACACACGGCATAGCGTACCGACTTATTTCACTGTTTTAGGTGTGCAGACACCGGCATAGGCTAGGTGAGTTTCGCCATCTGCATCATCGAGTGTGTAGATCGTCATTGCCTGCCACGCTATTCGCCCCAGCTTAACGCTGACCTGTGCAATTTTGCGTTTCATGACGGTGATATTCACTGGCGCTTCGCCCTCGTACCATTGCTCGCTGATTTTTAAATCAGTCGTTACAGATCCAGCGTATTTGGTGCTGAAACTTACTTTTTTTAATTCCGTATCTATCACCAGATCAACCGGATCTTCTTTCAAACTACTCATCTGCTCAGTACGCTTACCCCAGCCGTCATAGTCTACATGCGTGCCGCTGCAGATATAGCGTATTTGTTCTGCGTGAACGCCACCAGCGGCAAGCATGGTTCCTGCAGCTAGGAGAGTAAGGATTTTTTTCATGGTTCGAATCACGTTCAGGTGCGAATGACGCCAGTTCCATTCATTTTGTCGATAGGCTTGAAATAATGACGAGCGTAGGCGAGTAGTTGTTTATCGGAGGGATGATCAATAGTCTCGATACCCAAGATTTTTTTCGCAATCAACGGATCATGCTGTTGCGCATGGCGTAGCAATTCAAGTTTAGCCGATCCCGGACCAACGACCAATATTTCCGCAGCAGTGGCGACTGCTTCGGTTACTTCATGCAAATAGGATTGATCAGGCGCAGCATGACCTGAACCCAGCGTTCCAGCTTTGTGATGTAAATGGGAGTGTTTGGATTGGGTGTGAATAATCTCGTTCTCGCTGGCCGATTCATTAAATTGAATGACGTGTGCTTCACGATGATCTATCCATACAACAGCGTGATCTAAAGACATACTGGCTCCTTTTTTGATAGGAGCCAGTATTCAGTGTTAACTCAAACGTTGCCTTGATTCAAGTCAAAATAATCAGGCAGCTTGCCTATTAACCGACCAGATCAACACGTCCTGACACATCCATAATGCCAGTGATAACGCTAAGCTTTGGATGACGTGCGTTGACTTCTTTGCGGAAGGCCATCAATGCCTCAGCATGCGAACCGGTTTCAACTTCTTTTTCCGCTACGCCGTTAGCACCAAAAGCAAGCTTAGCTGCACCGCAATCGCGATGCGATAAAGCCACTACACGTTTGATGTGATGCAGACTGACCGTGATATCCAGGTTGTCCCAAAACGTTTTGTGCCAAGCGGCGAATTTTGGATGTACGGCGCCGAGTGGGCCACCGGCCATTACGAAGTGACTGTAGTTGTCACCCAGTTTTTCGCGGTCGACACCCGACAGCAGACCCATATACTGCCAGCTCAGTGTAGTAAAGCGTGGATCGATGCAGTTAACCAGCATCGCTTCATAGTTACCACCGCCTGCCATTGAGCGGCCTGGAACGAATCCCATTAAGCCACCTGCGAGAACCGCAGCGCCAGTCGCTAAGAACTGACGACGAGTAGTACCTGTGCTGAGTGGAGCGCAGCAAGGGCAATCGGATTGATGCAGCTGACCTGGCAGCGTTTCAATAATAGTATCGGACACAATGATTCTCCTTTTTTTAATTCAAGACTGCGGGG
The DNA here is from genome assembly GCA_041179845.1 of Pseudomonadota bacterium. Classification (GTDB taxonomy): domain Bacteria; phylum Pseudomonadota; class Gammaproteobacteria; order Burkholderiales; family Burkholderiaceae_D; genus Pernthalerella. The sequence goes on along the minus strand of JBEGSP010000049.1, from coordinate 940 downwards.
CCCGAATACTAAAAGGCAGCCCGGACTGTAAATAGCAGTGGCCTTAGAATAATCCGCTGCGAAATGCCTTGCATGGTTTTTGTTAATAAAAATGAATTATTTTTGCGCGGTTTACGCCGAAACATCCAACTACGCTTCATTAATCGATACCAGCGTTCAGGTTCTTTAGAGCAGCTACGTATATTCTTTGTGTAAGGGCCTACAGAATTTCGCCGTCGACTCGATTAACAAGGACGAGAAGCATAACAAGTTATTGGGTGCGAGCTGAGTAGGATGCACCGAATAATTTTATTTTGATAATTTACGCCACCAGCAGCATTGAATGGCTATTTTTAGTGAGACCTGAGAGAGAGGTCATGACGATGAATGCTACTAATTTACTGACAGCGCTTTTATTTGCCGTGGCTTGTACCAGCGCGAATGCTAACGATGCCAAGCATGATGATCACGCTGCTCCAGCCAAAGCCGCTGCGCCTGCCAAAGCAGCCGACGCTAAGCCGGCAGACGCTAAGCCAGCAGAAGTGAAAGCAGCGGATGCGAAGCCCGCCGAATCTAAGCCAACAGAGAAGCCTGCGGCTGAGTCTAAACACGGCGATGCGAAACCCGCCGAAGAAGCTAAAGTAGCTGCGGATACACCTGCTGAGGCGCCTGCTAAGCCTGCGCCTAAAAAGAAAAAGGTCGCTAAGAAAGCCACTAAAAAACAGCTCGCTAAAGAAGCCGATGCTCATGCACCAGTGGCAGGCCACGCCGATGCAGGTCATGCAGCGCCCGACGCTAATGCTGATAAAGTTCCTGCTCATCCTGATGTGCACGTTGCACCCGTAGCGGCAGCAACTGAGCCAAGTAAGCGATTGAAACTGAAAAAAGTTTACCCCGGTGGTACTCCTGTCGGTGCCGATACTCATGCTGCAGATTCACACGACTCACATGCAGCACCAGC
>JBEGSP010000048.1:0-11330 GCA_041179845.1 Pseudomonadota bacterium | reverse complement strand
TTGTGCATAGTGATTTCATATCTGGGCTGGGTATCAGCGCAAATTACTGCGCTAGGATTAGTGTTTAGTGTGTTGACCAACGGCGCTATATCAATGTCAACGGGGATGATTGCTGGCGCAGCGATTGTCTTGGTTTACACGCTATTCGGTGGCATGTGGTCGGTGGCGTTGACGGATGCATTTCAAATGTCTCTGATTGTGGTTGGTATGGTGTACATCGCGTGGGATATTGCTGGTGACGCGGGAGGTGCGCAGGTCGTAATTCAGCACGCCAGCGATGCGGGTAAGTTACGCTTCTTTCCCGAGCCTACGCTTGCCGCATGGCTGGGTTTTGTGGGTATGGGCGTGACTATCATGCTGGGTTCTATACCGCAGCAAGACGTGTTTCAGCGAGTGATGTCGGCTAGCTCTGAAAATGTAGCGGTAGCGGGTGCTGTGATAGGCGGCACGCTATATTTTTTTCTGGCTTTCATACCTATGTTTCTGGTGTATGCGGCGCAGATTATTGATCCGGCGATGTTCACGGCGCTCATTGGCGAGGATTCTCAGCTGATTTTGCCGCGACTCATACTCGGCCACACACCGATTCTGGCGCAAATCTTATTTTTTGGTGCGTTGTTGTCCGCGATTATGTCGACCGCGAGTGGCACCTTGCTTGCGCCCAGCATCACACTGACCGAAAACATCATCCGCGAGATATTTCCCATGAATGATCAGCAGCTATTGCTAACAACACGGATTGTGGTCGTATGTTTCACTATTTTTGTGACAACGTTTGCCTTATTTTCGCAAGGCATGCCCATTTATGAAATGGTGGGCAATTCCTATAAAGTGCCGTTGGTCGGAGCGTTCATACCCTTGGTAATGGGTATGTATTGGAAACGCGCCACCACCCAGGGTGCGCTGACCTCGGTCATTGGTGGGTTGGCATGTTGGTTACTAATGGAAGTGTTTGGCGGTGATTCTATCTGGCCGCCGCAATTCGTCGGTCTGTTGGCTGCATTTTTTGGCATGATTGCTGGCTCGCTGCTGCCGCAGGTTGGGCGACTCTCTTCAGGCGAATGACGGGCCTTACGTGGGCCTGATTGGCTGCGGGATTTATTTGAAAACCCTTTATAATTCAAGGTTTTCAAAATTTTCGCTGGAAGAGAGTCACGATGCCTATCTATGCTTATCGATGTGAAGCCTGCGGATACGCTCGGGATGTGCTGCAAAAAATCTCGGATGCTCCGCTTACGGAATGTGAATCGTGCGGCAAGCCTGAATTTAAAAAACAACTGACCGCGGCGGGCTTTCAGCTCAAAGGTAGCGGCTGGTATGTGACCGATTTCCGTAATGGTCCCGGTGATGGCAAGGCAAAGTCCGAGAAGTCTGAAGGCGGGACGGCTACCAGCGACACAAGCACGACCGCGTCGACTGGCGGCAAGGCTGATTCAGCATCCGCATCGACTACGACGACAACGACAAGCACTGACACCAAACCCTCATCACCGACGGCTACCTGATGATTGCACTCATGCGTAAATATTTTATTACCGGCTTGTTAGTGCTGGTACCTCTGGCTATTACGCTGTGGGTGCTGAATCTCATCATAGGCACGCTCGATCAATCGCTGCTGCTGTTGCCACCTTCGCTTAGACCCGAATCATTATTCGGTTTTAATTTGCCAGGTATCGGCACGATGCTGACGCTGGTGATTATCTTTGTCACGGGCTTGGTAACGCAAAACTTCATTGGTACGCGATTACTTAATTTGTGGGAATGGCTGTTGCAACGCATCCCAGTAGTTAATTCTATTTACTCAAGTGTTAAGCAAGTATCCGATACCTTGCTTTCATCGTCGGGTAATGCGTTTCGAAAAGCGGTACTAATCCAATACCCTCGTGAAGGTTCGTGGACGATCGCATTTCAGACCGGTGTGCCGGGTGGTGATGTTAAAAACCACCTGATGGGTGATTACATCAGCGTGTATGTACCCACCACGCCTAACCCAACCTCAGGGTTTTTTCTCATGCTTAAGCGCGAAGATTCAATCGAGCTTTCTATGAGCGTGGATGAAGCACTGAAATATATTGTGTCTATGGGCGTTGTCGCTCCAGGTGCCAACAAAAAGCCGGATCAAACCATTACACCCGCCAAGCCCTCCGAACACTGAGCTGTCGCGAGATTTATTAATTCTAGTAACAACGAAACTGAGACTGAACATTATGTCAATGCGTACAAATTACTGCGGCCTAACGACTGAGGCGCAAATGGGGCAAACGGTAAGCCTGTGTGGTTGGGTGCACCGTCGTCGTGATCATGGTGGAGTGATTTTTATCGATTTGCGCGATCGCGAAGGTTTGGTGCAAGTGGTGTGTGATCCTGATCGTGCAGAGATGTTTAAAAGTGCTGAGTCAGTTCGAAATGAATTCTGTCTGCGTATAACGGGTTTGGTGCGTGCGCGTCCAGCGGGCACAGAAAATACCGGCCTGACTTCTGGAAAAATTGAAGTCTTGTGTCATGAGCTTGAAGTGCTAAATCCTTCGGTGACACCACCGTTTCAGTTAGATGATGACAATCTGTCAGAGACCACACGTTTAACGCATCGTGTATTAGATTTGCGTCGACCACAGATGCAGCACAACTTAAAGTTGCGTTACAAAGTCTCGATGGAAGTACGTAAGTTTTTAGATGAAAATGGCTTCATCGATATTGAAACACCGATGCTCACCAAATCAACGCCTGAAGGTGCGCGCGATTATCTGGTGCCGTCACGAGTTAATGCGGGTCACTTCTTTGCATTGCCACAATCGCCGCAGCTATTTAAGCAATTACTGATGGTGGCCAATTTTGATCGCTACTATCAAATCACCAAATGCTTCCGCGATGAAGATTTGCGTGCGGATCGTCAGCCTGAATTTACCCAGATTGATTGCGAAACATCGTTCATGACGGAACAAGAAATCCGTGATCTGTTTGAAGGCATGATTCGTAAGGTATTTAAAAATACCTTGAATGTGGAATTGCCAAATCCTTTCCCTGTCATGAATTTTGCGACGGCGATGGCCATGTATGGCTCGGATAAGCCCGACATGCGCGTGAAACTTGAATTCACTGAATTGACTGACGTAATGAAAGACGTTGAGTTCAAAGTCTTTTCAGGTGCGGCAACGATGGAAGGTGGTCGTGTGGTTGGACTGCGTGTACCCGGCGGAGCAAATGAGCAGGGTGGCATGCCACGTTCAGAGATTGATGCGTATACCCAATTCGTGGCGATTTACGGCGCTAAAGGTCTTGCCTACATTAAGGTCAATGACAAATCGAAAGGCCGCGACGGCCTGCAATCCCCGATTGTTAAAAACATTCACGATGCTGCACTCGCGCAGATTCTTGAGCGTACCGGCGCTGAAAATGGTGATCTGATTTTCTTTGGTGCTGATAAAGCTAAAGTAGTTAACGATGCTATCGGTGCATTGCGCGTAAAAATTGGTCACAGTGAATTTGGCCGTAAAAATGGTTTGTTTGATGAAGATTGGCGTCCATTGTGGGTAGTTGATTTCCCGATGTTTGAATTTGATGAAGACGCGAATCGTTGGAATGCTTTGCATCACCCCTTCACTGCGCCGAAAGCAGGCCATGAAGATTTCATCAGTACCGCACCGGGTAAAGCGATTGCGCAAGCCTACGACATGGTGTTGAATGGCTGGGAGTTAGGTGGTGGTTCGGTGCGTATTCATCGTGCCGATGTTCAAAGCAAGGTGTTCACCGCACTTAATATCGGCGAAGAAGAAGCGCAAATGAAGTTCGGCTTCTTGCTCGATGCTTTGCAATATGGCGCGCCACCGCATGGTGGTCTAGCTTTTGGTTTGGATCGTATTGTTACCATGATGACTGGTGCGGAATCGATTCGCGATGTGATTGCTTTCCCCAAGACGCAACGTGCGCAGTGCTTGTTAACTCAAGCGCCGAGCGAAGTCGACGAAAAGCAGTTGCGCGAATTACATATTCGCCTGCGCAGCGTGGAGCCTGCAGTCAAGAGCTAATGTTAGGTGGTACCCAACCGGTTTGGGTGTCACGCTTTATGGTCTCTAGGACTGCGCGTGCTAAGCAGGGCATAATTGCTGTGTCACTTTTGCGCGCACACTGACATGCCTGACCATAAAATTCCCGAATCCGTATTGGTTGTTATTTTTTCAGTCGACCTCCAAGTCTTACTGCTAGAGCGGGCTGATAAGCCGGGTTTCTGGCAATCGGTGACGGGCTCTAAAGACGCCATTGATGAACCCTTGCGCGAAACCGCGATTCGCGAAGTCTTCGAAGAAACCGGTCTGCAGATCGGTAGTCCGGCCATACCTGAGTCGGCACTCATCGACTGGAACCTTTCCAATGTTTATGAGATCTATCCCGTCTGGCGACATCGTTATGCGCCAGGCGTTACGCATAACACTGAGCATGTATTTGGTTTGCAAGTGCCGAGTAACATGGCTATCACGCTGGCCGAGCGCGAGCATTTGAACCACCAATGGCTACCTTGGCGGGCAGCAGCAGACCGCTGTTTTTCTCCCTCCAATGCGGAAGCGATTCTTCAATTACCGCAGTATCTGAATACAGGTCCCGCCACTCAAACATGAAGCTTCGCATCGTTACCTACAATATTCACAAGGGTGTGAGTACCTTAGGCGCGCGGCCGCGTATTCACGCAATCAAACAAGCGCTTACGGGCTTGTCTGCTGATCTGGTTTTTTTGCAGGAAGTGCAGGGTCGGCATGATCTGCTGGCCTTGCGTCATTCGGCGAATTGGCCGCATCAAGGGCAACATGAGTTTTTAGCCGACGATCATCAGCACAGTGCGTATGGCATGAATGCGGTGTATGACCATGGCCATCATGGTAACGCTTTGTTATCGAGTTTTCCAATTACGTCAGCACGTAATCATGATGTGTCTGATCACGCATTCGAGTCGCGCGGTATTTTGCATTGTGTATTGCAAATTGAAAAAACAAAGGTGCATTGTTACGTGGTGCATCTGGGATTGTTTGCAGGTAGCCGCTTGCGTCAGATGCAAGCATTGATTGATGCTGTTATTAGTACGGCGCCGGCTGACGCCCCCTTGTTGATTGCGGGAGACTTCAACGATTGGACCAATGCCCTGAGCGACAGCTTACGTAAACGCTTAAACGTGACCGAAGTGTTTGATCATCAAATCACAGCACGTAGCTTTGGCGCATATTTACGTCGTTTGTCTGGCCGTGGTCCGCGCAAGGCTCCGGCAAGAACCTTCCCCGCAGCGATGCCGGTGCTGCAATTAGATCGTATTTATATGCGTGGTTTTACCGTTGAAGCTGCCAAAGTTTTACATGGAGCTGGTTGGGCCAGACTCTCAGATCATGCGCCCATCATCGCAGACTTGCGGCTGCTAACGCCAGCGGACGATACTGATCTGGCGACCTACGATGTGGCCGAAAATTCACATGCAAGTAACTAGCTACAGTCACAATAATCGTTTATCACTTCTACACCGCGGAGAAGAATTTTTTCCAGCACTGGTGCTGGCTATAGATAGCGCGCATAGTGAAATCTATCTCGAGACCTACATCTTTTCTCTTGATGTCACCGGTCATCATGTCAAAGCAGCACTCATGCGTGCAGCAGCGCGTGGCGTGAATGTGCATGTATTGGTCGACTGGTTGGGTACCGGTGAGATGGCTACGTTGGAGTTGCGCAAAGATCTTGAGGCTGCCGGTATTCGTTTTGCCTGTTTCAATCCGTGGTTTGCACGCGGGCTGGCGCGACTGCATAGAAAAATCGTCGTTATCGATAGGCACTTAGCCTTTCTTGGCGGCTTAAATATTAATGATGATTTGGTCTCCGATGATCTTCACCATGAGATCTTGCCAGCGCCGCGTTGGGATTTTGCGATTAGTATTTCCGGACCATTGGTGGATGCCTTGCATGCCGAAGTTTCTGGTCTGTGGGCACGACAGCAACCTCAAGGTCTGCGCCGTCGATTACAAAATCTTCGAGAGCAGTATTCGACTCGCTTAAAGCCTTTGCAGGAAGTCGCACAAGCGGCATTAGTGATTAGAGATAATCTTCGGAATCGACACGCTATACAGCGCGCATTTCTTCAAGCATTAGGCCAAGCTCATCATGAGGCTTGGCTGGTGACGCCTTATTTTGCGCCAGGTCGTAAATTGCGTAAGGCATTAATGCATGCTGCTGAGCGCGGCGTATCTGTCACTCTATTGATTGGGGTTGGGCAGTTTCGTTTGCAAGATGCGGTTGCGCAGTCATTTTATCCGCGCCTTTTGAATGCAGGTGTTCGTATCATTGAATATCGTAAAACACAGCTACATGCAAAAGTGGCGGTTATTGATGCACTTTGGTCGACCGTAGGATCAAGTAATTTTGATGGTCTATCTTTATTTGTGAACCACGAAGCTAACATCATTGTGCGTGATGAAGAATTTGCGAGCATCTTGCGCGATGCTATTGGTCAGGGCGTGCATGAAGGCGTACCGGTGATGCTGGAGGAAGTAAAGAAATATTCATGGGCTCGTCGCGTATTTAATCGATTTGCTTACCTAATATATAAAAGTGTTTTCCAAATTGTTAGCGCGGGTAGGTATACCAAATGATAGGTATGTCTTCAGATTCATTTTTGTTTATCGTTGAACTGAGTGTTAGCCATGAGTGAGCAAGTACGAATTGATAAATGGCTGTGGGCAGCGCGTTTTTTTAAAACCCGCTCACTGGCCGCTGAGGCGATTGATCGGGGTCGCATAAAAATTAATGATGAGCGCTGCAAGACTTCTCGCCAGGTGCATCTGAATGATTTGATCGACATTGATAATGGCAGCGCTGAGTGGCAAGTGCGAGTGCTTGGCGTGTCATCTCAGCGCGGCTCAGCGACCATTGCGCGAGAGCTGTATGCCGAAACGGATGAAAGTATTCAACGGCGCGAACAGCAAGCCGAACAGCGCCGGCTTTATATTGAGCCGGCCGAGGCCCTGCGCGGCCGACCGACCAAGCGCGACCGACGACAACTCGATCGATCAAAGTAGGCGCTGAAATTCATAATCAGTGCATAATAGGACGCTCGTTCTATTTTCTGCAAAGTTCTATCTCCGGGAGTCCGCATGACCGAAACCATTCAGAAACCTCTGCGAAAAGGGGAGCAGACCCGTGCTGCGATCTTGGGCGCCGCACTCGAAATGGCCAGTCGCGAAGGTTTGGAGGGCCTCACGATTGGTGTTTTGGCCGATCGTATGGATATGAGCAAGTCCGGTGTATTCGCACACTTTGGCTCTCGTGAAGATTTGCAGATTGATGTGCTCAGACTCTACAACCATCAATTCGAGCAAGAAGTTTTTTATCCCAGTATTCGCGAGCCACGGGGTTTGCCACGTTTGCAAAGTCTTTTCAGGCGTTGGGTCGATAGAGTCAGTTTGGAGATTGCCTCCGGTTGTATTTACATCAGTGGCGCTGTTGAGTATGACGACAGGCCGGGCCCGATTCGTGATCACTTGGTCGATATGGTCGATAGCTGGCAACGTGCTTTACACAGGGCTGCTCAACAAGCGATTGATGAGCAGCATTTGAAATCCGATACCGATCCCAAGCAATTGGTCTTTGAAATGTATGGGTTGGTACTAGCCTTACATCATGATGCGCGTTTCATTCGTAGCCCCGGTAGTGTGAAGCGCGCACACGCAGGTTTTGAGCGCCTGATTGCCAGCGTCCAGACCGCAAAAACCTAGTCTAGCGCATCGCTTGTACAACGCTCTGCCAGAAAACTCCCTTTGATATGAGTAAAGTCAGTACGCTGATCACCCCTATTTAGTCGAATTCCGAAACACGTAACAAACACCAGGAGAACCCCATGCCAAATTATCAGGCGCCGCTGCGCGATATGCATTTTGTGCTGCATGAATTACTCAACGTTGAGCATGAGCTTCGTTCCTTGCCGGCCCATGCTGATATGGATGCAGACACTATCAATCAAGTGCTAGAAGAAGGCGGTAAATTTGCCTCCGATATTGTTTTTCCGCTGAATCATTCAGGCGACCGCGAGGGTTGTCATTACGATGCCGCTACGCGTTCCGTCACTGCTCCTGCCGGATTCAAACAGGCGTATCAACAGTACGTAGCGGCGGGTTGGCCTGCCTTATCGTGCGATCCGGCTTATGGTGGGCAGGGCTTGCCAATTGTTTTGAACAACGGTTTTTATGAAATGCTCAATTCAGCGAATCAGGCGTGGACCATGTATCCCGGCTTGTCGCATGGTGCGTATGAGTGCTTGCATGCACATGGTAGTGAAGAGCAAAAAAAATTATATTTACCAAAGTTAATATCAGGCGAATGGACTGGCACCATGTGCCTGACGGAGTCTCATTGCGGAACCGATTTAGGTTTGCTAAAAACACGAGCGCAGCCACAGGCAGATGGAAGTTACCACCTCACGGGTAGCAAAATTTTTATCTCTGCTGGCGAACATGATCTGTCGTCCAACATCGTGCATTTAGTGTTGGCTCGTTTACCCGATGCACCACCAGGTACGAAAGGGATCTCTTTATTTGTCGTTCCCAAATTTTTACCCGATGCGAGTGGTAATCCGGGTGAGCGCAATCCTATTTTTTGTGGTGCTATCGAACACAAAATGGGTATTCATGGCAATGCGACTTGCCAAATCAATCTTGATAATGCGACGGGTTGGTTGATTGGTGAGCCCAATCGCGGATTGAACGCAATGTTCGTGATGATGAATGCAGCGCGCCTCGGTGTGGGTATGCAGTCGCTGGGTCTGACAGAAGTGGCGTACCAAAATGCAGTGAGTTATGCGCGCGAGCGCACTCAAGGTCGTAGCTTGACAGGAGCGAAAGCAGAATCACAAGCCGCTGATCCTATTATTGTCCATCCCGATGTGCGTCGCATGTTACTTACAGCGCGTGCCTATGCAGAAGGCGGCCGTGCTTTTACTTCATATATTGCCTTGATGATTGATCGTGAACTGAATCATCCCGATGAAGAAGTTCGCAAGCTAGCGGCTGATGAAGTCGCGCTACTGACACCCGTGGTGAAAGCCTTCCTGACTGATAACGCATGGATAGCGACATCCGAGGCCATGCAAGTGTATGGTGGGCACGGTTACATTGCTGAATGGGGAATGGAGCAATATGTGCGCGATGCGCGCATCAATATGATTTATGAAGGCACTAACACCATACAGTCACTCGATTTGCTAGGACGCAAAGTGCTGATGGATAACGGTGAGAAGCTACGCAAGTTTGGTGAAAAAATAAAAAACTTTGTAGAAGAAAACGGTACCGATGAAGCTATGTCTGAATTTATTACGCCACTCGCTGATATCGGCGACAAAATCACTAAGCTCAGCATGGAAATTGGTATGAAAGCGTTTATGAATCGTGATGAGGTTGGAGCAGCAGCGGTACCTTATATGCGCGTTGTGGGGCATTTAGTGTTTTCTTGGTTCTTTGCGCGTATGGCTAAGCTAGCGCTAGAAAAACAAAACAGTGGCGATGATTTTTATCAAGCGAAGTTAGCTGTTGCTCGTTTTTATTTTGCGCGCCTGCTACCTGAAACGGCGATGTTGATACGACAGGCACGTTCTGGTTCAGATAATCTGATGGCGCTAGATGCTGGCTTATTTTAATCAGCATTAATCGAAAAGGACGTATCGATGTCTAAGGTCATGATTAAGAAAGTCGCGATTCTTGGTGCGGGTGTGATGGGTGCACAAATTGCAGCGCATTGTATTAATGCTCGAGTGCCTGTCATTTTGTTTGATTTACCGGGTAAGCCTGATCAACCGCGTAATGCATTGGCCGAGCGCGCACTGGAGCATCTGAAAAAAATCAATCCTGCTCCGCTAGCGCAAAGTCAACAGGCCGAATTGATTGAGGTGGCGAATTTTGACGATGATCTGCAAAAACTAGCTTCCGTCGATCTGATCATTGAAGCCATAGCTGAGCGCATGGATTGGAAGCATGCGCTGTACGAGAAAATTGCTGCACATGTTCCATCGCACACGATTTTTGCGACTAATACTTCAGGCTTATCAATTACCGATCTATCGACTGGTCTAGCGGATGATTTGCGTTCACGTTTTTGTGGCGTACATTTTTTTAATCCGCCACGCTATATGCATTTGGTAGAACTGATTCCTACCGTAGCAACTCAGCCTTCGATACTCGATCAATTAGAGAGCTTTCTTGTTACCACATTAGGTAAGGGCGTAGTGCGTGCGATTGATACACCTAACTTTATTGCCAATCGTGTGGGTGTGTTCGGCATGCTTGCGATCATGCATGAAGCAGAAAAATTCGGTCTTTCGTATGACGTGGTTGATGATTTAACCGGCGCAAAATTAGGCCGTGCTAAATCAGGCACATTCCGTACCGCCGATGTGGTTGGCTTGGATACTTTGGGTCATGTGATTCGCACCATGCAAGACAAATTACCTGACGATCCTTTTCATTCAGTGTATGCAACACCAGCCGTACTTGAACGACTCGTCGGTGGTGGAAATCTGGGGCAGAAAAGTGGCGCTGGTTTTTATAAAAAAGTAGGCAAGGATATTTTGCGCTACGACGCCGCTAAACAAGACTATGTCGCTTCGGGCACTAAAATTGATGACTTAATCGGCCGAATTTTAAAAGAAAAAGATCCTGCTAAACGCCTGAAATCACTACGTGAATCAACCAACCCGCAAGCTCAATTTTTGTGGGCGATTTTCCGCGATTCATTTCATTACATTGCTGTGCATCTTGAGTCTGTAGCCGAGACAGCGCGTGATATTGATTTTGCGCTGCGCTGGGGTTTTGGTTGGAAGCAAGGCCCTTTTGAATTGTGGCAACAAGCGGGTTGGCAGCAAGTAGCGCAATGGGTAAAGCAGGATATTGACGAAGGCCATGCGTTATCCAATGCGCCGTTGCCCGCTTGGGTATTTGATGGGCGCACAGCCGTGCATACAGAGCATGGATCCTGGTCGCCTAAACAGAAATCGTATATAGCCAGATCCGCATTACCCGTCTATCAACGACAACTATTCCGCGCATCATTAGTCGGTGAATCGTTAGCTACCGGCGCAACAGCCGGTGTGACTTTGCACGAAGATGCCTCCGTACGATTGTGGCATCAAGACGATGATGTATTGGTGTTGTCGTTTAAAACCAAGTTACATGTGATGGGCCCAGAAGTTATCGCTGGTATAGAGCGCGCTGTCACCGAAGCCGAACAACATTTCGGTTCACTCGTTATCTGGCAGGCCGATTCGGCAGAAGGCGGTGCGTTTTCCGCGGGTGCTGATTTGCAGGCTATGTTGCCTG
>JBEGSP010000047.1:0-13515 GCA_041179845.1 Pseudomonadota bacterium | reverse complement strand
GAGAGGGAATGCAAAACTACTAAATTCCAGCAGTTCAGCAAAGTATTGGCTCGTGCTCAGAATGAATTAGGTACCTATAACGATCTTCAGGTCGCATTAGAAAACTATCGTGCGATAGTGACTAAAGAGCCTGCAGCTTGGTTTGCGGTAGGTTGGTTGATCGCACAACTGAGCGATTGTGAGGTTCGTTGTATAAAAGTTCTTTCAGACTTTACGGCTACTGACGTACCTTGGCGTTAAGCCAATATGAAAAATAAATACTTCAATTATTAATCTTGTTTGGCTCCCGGTGACTCGATTTCTTTTTTCCAGCGTTCGGTTTGTGCGCGCTGATTTTCTTCAAAGTCTTTTTCTTCTTTTAGATTTTGTTCGCGCAGCCTTTGCTGTTCTACTGACAGTTGCTCTATCTTGAGTTCTAACTCCGAGCCTTTCTTATGGCTAGCACGCGCGTCAAGTTGGCTGCCAAGAGTCAGCCCGAGATAGAACCAAGCTGGGGTGGTGAGTAGCATCAGCAATGACCACCAAAAGGCGATGAACCTCGACAGAAGTATCAAGGAAATCACCAAACTGATGGTGCCAACACCGAAGAAGATGTACTCGCTCACGATCTGTTCTGAATGCCTATTCAGTCCGTAACAACGTTAAGATCGTATAGCTTACGCGAGTATTTGAAGTTTAAATTTTGACAATTCTCTGCGGCCCGTAAGTGCTTGAAATTGTATGGGTTGTGCCGAGTTGATGAAAGGTGCGACTATTCTGGGGTAACAACGTGGGCCGCGTATGTTTGCCCTCGTAGTGGTGTGGTTAGTTTTTAATTTTCAAAAATAATTAATAATTAATAATTAAAGGGACGGACATGACTAAGCCTGTGATCGGATTTATTGGAGTGGGTTTAATGGGCGCGGGTATGGCCAAAAATATTCTTACTAAGGGATATTCTCTGGTGATCATGGGACATACCAATCGCGAGCCGGTTGAGCGTTTGAAAAAGCTCGGTGCGACTGAGGCGACATCACCGAAAGAACTGGCGTCTAAGGTAGATATTGTTCATCTCTGCGTTACGGGTTCACCTCAGGTTGAAGCCATCATGAATGGTCCCGATGGTATTTTTGCCTCAGGAAAAAAAGGATTGATAGTTATTGATTGTTCGACGTCGAATCCGGTATCGACTATGGCTCTGTCAGAGTCAGCTCAGGCTCATGGCATGACATTAATTGATGCACCACTCGGTAGAACACCAGCAGAGGCTGAAGCAGGAACACTCGATACCATGGTGGGAGCCGATCAGGCGACGTTTGATAAAGTAAAACCGATACTCGATTGCTGGGCTGGCAATGTGGTGCATCTGGGTCCCGTAGGCCTTGGACACAAAATGAAGTTAATTAATAATTTTATTGCGATGGGCTACGCGGCGCTGTATTCAGAAGCGATAGGTATTGCACGCAAAGCAGGATTATCCAAAGAGCAGTTTCATGCTGTCATTGGTAGCAGTCGCATGCGTAATGGTTTTTACGATACGTTTATGAAGTGGACTATGGACGGCGATGAAAACGCCCATCGCTTCACGATTAGTAATGCTCACAAAGATATGCGCTACTTAAGTAGTTTGGCCAATGAAGTGGGTGCGCTTCATCCTATACAGGCGATGGTAAAAAATTCGTTCGCAGGGATGGAAGCTGCAGGTCAGGCACAACGCTATGTGCCGATGCTGGCTGATTTTGTGGCGATACAAAATGGTCTACCGCCGTCACAATCAAAATGACTAACATCTCTCTAAATTATCCTGGCGCAGTAGTTAGTGCGCAGTGGCTGGCAGAGCATCGTCATCAGCCACATATACGTATTGTTGATGCTACGGTGCATTTGCCGGATACCGGACGCGATGCAAAAGCAGAATATGTTCAGGAGCATATCCCCGGTGCAGGATTTTTTGATTTGTCAGTAATTGCGAATCCAAACAATCCTCTGCCACGCAAATTTCCACCCAAGGATATTTTTATTAGTGAGGTGGGTAAGTTGGGTATAGATAACCAGACGCATGTGATTGCTTATGACACGCCGGGCTTATATAGCGCTGCTCGTGTTTGGTGGTTGTTTCGCCAATATGGATATGACCGTGTATCGATTCTCGATGGTGGCCTTAAATCTTGGAAGTCACACGGGCAAGCGGTTGAAGCAGGCGCTGTCGAATTCTCACCATCGCAATTCCATGTAGATCACGAGCGTGATTTACTCGCGTTGTGGCAGCATGTGCTGACCATTTCAGGTAGTAGTGATGAGCAGTTACTTGATGCGCGCACTGCGGGACGATTTGCTGGAACTGAGGTAGATAGGTACCCAGGTGCACGACCAGGTCATATTCCTAACAGCATGAATTTGTATTGGGCAGATCTTTTGAATACCAACACGCGTGAGTTGTTACCTCTCAATGAGATGCGTGATCGCTTAACTAAGGTAGGCTTTGATTTTACTAAGCCAGCGACGCTCACCTGCGGGTCCGGTTTAACCGCATGTATTCTCGCCCTTGGTTTGCACTTGTTGGGCAAGGATGATTGGAAGGTGTATGACGGTTCATGGGATGAGTGGGGTCGCAAAGCAGAATTGCCGGTTGCGTCATCCGCGTAAAAATTCTTGGGTAAATCGTTAGTAAAGCGTGCTTGATCTAGCCTACGGCTAGTTGCAGAGACTTAGCCATTTTTTGGCCGAGATGGGTAATCACATATCCAGACCGTGTATGGCGAATGTATCCCATGCTGATCATCTTGTGTCGTTGCTTCTCGCCCATGCGATGAGTAGCGTCACTCTGCCCTTTGTTAAAGGCGAGTAGCAGATCAATATCTTCAGAGGCGATGACGTTCATGATGGCGTGAACCTACGAATAGGTCTCAGGTTTTATATAGTGATTGAATCGGCAGATTCGCCAAATTCTTTACATATTGCCTAGCGCTTGTTGCGAATTTGTGAAGAGTTTTTTGTTCCAATCCCAGTCGATCGTTTGACCCACGTGGAAACACTGCCATCGCTGACTTGCCAGGATTGATCATTCAGGTGAGATGCGCATCCCTGACAAAACTCAGCCAGCACTTGCTCGGTAACGGTGTTGTGATTGTCGCTAGCACTTACATGGTTTTTGTGCAGCTCTAGTCGTATCTCGCCGCAGCCAGGACATTCGATGACGTAATGCGCAGCCTCGAAATTTTCGACTCTGCGTAATAATTCATCGAAGTGGGCGGCCTGTGGGCTGCCAGGCTCGGGCTCACGTTCAAAATAGACTTCCATTTCGCGAAGTGCCATTTCGTATTCATTTCGACTACAGATTGGTTTGGGCAGCATAACTCACCTCGATCGGCCTACACGGCGATTGATAACTGTATAAATGTACAGTATTGATGAGCTGCAAGGCAAGGCTTGATGGGAGTTTTTTGACCTGAGCTGAGCAGATCTCAATGAATGCTTTTTCGCTAACTAATTAGCGGATCCGCTCAGGTCTGACAAACCCACCCGAATCCCAGCGACCTTCCAGAGGCACGCGATCCTCGGCGAATTTTTTACGGCCCAGACCATGTGGCTTGCCCTTCCAGAGCTCGCCCACGTAACGGTCACCGTTGGAATAGGTAATCGTGCCATGGCCATTGATCTGGTCGTTTTTTACCGGTCCTACATAGCGGCTAGAGTCTGCAAAGGTGTATACCCCGCGTCCATTGGCGACGCCTTTGTTGATATCGCCCTCGAATTGATCCCCATTCGGATAGATCAATAAGCCGGAGCTGACTGGCCAGTTGTTACGAAATTCCGTAATCCACTTTTTACCGTTGGCGTACGTTAGCGTCCCCGGTCCATGCCTGTGGTTATTAACAAATTCACCTTCGAATACATCGCCATTGGAGTAGTAATAGGTCCCTTTGCCCTGCCGGTTCAGGCTTTTTAGGTCGCCCACATACTTATCACCGTTCAGGTAATACGTGGTTTCGCAAGCGCCAGCAAGCAGGGCCATGCTGAAAACGAGCAGTAAGCGTATTTTTTTCATGGGACAGCTAATAAAAGATGGTTAGGTGCTCGATCCCTAGGGGATGAATACTAATTCCCAAGATATATCGACCGCTGCAGGGAATTTTAAAGTCATTTGAAAAAACAGCGTCAGAGCTTACCCCTTGCAATGAGTCTGGTCACCGCCTACCCACCCGCCTGCAGGCAGAGTTACGACCCAAGTAGGCCAGATCGAACAAAAAACAAGCCGTTTAGCTTTTTTTAACTAGGTAAATGGTTAGCAAAGCCCTATCGATGCTTATTTGATTCATATCTGATTCATCTCAATAAAGTATTCATTGGGCTTACAAAGGAACCTTTCGCGCGACAGTTGTTCGATCTAGTTAGCGTTTAATTTGGGCGTCTGAAAAATTTTGAGAGTCTTGGCTGAAAAGCTACTCAGGGCTTTTAGGCCCTTCTTATTGATTAGTTGCTTGGAGTCTGTATTGATAGTTAAGTCTGGTTTATTCAGATGGTCTCAACGCGCATTAACCAGCCATTGGCTGCGTTTTTTTATTTGGCTATCCCTAATGACATTAGTCATTGGAGGTTTATGGTGGGTTACCGAACGAAAAATTCATTTTGCTGAACAAGAAGCGCGTAGTCTCGCTATGCGGCAATCAGCATCCCTTGCCAACTCGTATGCAGCGCAATTGCAGCATGTAGTAGATCAAATGAATCACATGACGCTTAGCGTTGCTAATGCATGGCAAGACTCTGCTAAAACAGTCAATCTCGAGCAAGATCAAGAAAGGGGTATTTTTCCAAGTCGCTATGGATTTTCATTATTTGTATCGGATCATAAAGGCCAGCTCGTAAAGGCTTCATTTAGGTTGGCCGATTTTGTTACGGTCTCAGGCGAATCATTTTTCACCTCGCATAGAGATGACTGTTGTCTAGGCATGCTTATCAGTTCTGTTGAACACAGCCAGCAGACTGGGCGTAGCATGGTCCAATTTTCACGCCGCATTAATCGCGCTGATGGAAGTTTTGCAGGCGTCGTCGTAATTGCTGTTACCCCAGAATTTCTCACTTCTTTTCAAAATGAAGCTCTGCCAGGGAATCATGATTTTGTCAGTGCTCGTCTGGTGGGCGGAGCGGTGCTTGCGACGCGAATGGGGGGTGATAGTCGTGAGCGAGGCTTGGTCTATAAACTCAATCCTGGTTTTTATCAGATGCGCGGTTCAATTCAAGAGTTGGGTGAGCATTTTGATGATTCGCGCGCACGCTATATCGCATGGCGAACGCTTGATGATTATCCTCTAGTCGCATTGGCGGGACTCACCGAAGAAGATTCACTAATCACTTTTCAAGCGCTTGCTAGAAGCTATCGCATGACGTTGATTATCGCGAGCTCATTATTAATTTTGCTGACTTTAGTTGGCTTGATATTTTCTTCCAAGCTAGCAGTACGTCGACGCGCTGAGGAAAATGTTCGTAAGACCTATCGCATGGCAACTGATGCGGCCAACGAGGGCTTCTACATGCTGTTACCCATACATAATAGCCAAGGTGTTTTAGTTGATTTTCAAATTGAAGATTGTAATGAACGTGCAGCAGCATTACTGGGTATGTTACGAGGACATCTAGTCGGCTTTCGGGCGAGTAAAAGTATGGCACCACAATTGCATTCAGATTTCCTCATGATTTGTCAGCGAGCCTTAGCGCATGGTGTATATGAAGATGAATTTCGTGTGCCTGCTGGTGGCTGGTTGAAGGCGACGTGGCTGTACCGGCGCGCCGTACATTCTGGTGCAGGTATTGCGCTGACCTTGCGCGATATATCTGAAGTCAAAGCCCATGAGCAAGCGCTAGCCGATTTGGCGAATAACGATTCGTTAACCAAATTACCTAATCGACGGTGGCTGATGAATTTTTTGCCAGCAGCGATACGACGAGCAGCGCGCGGGCGAGGGCGCCTCGCTTTATTTTTTATTGATCTAGACAACTTCAAGGCAGTGAACGATACGTTAGGGCATGAGGCGGGAGATGAATTATTGGTGCAGGCAGCAAGTTTGATCAAAGGTGCGGTTCGCTCAAGTGATCACGTTGTTAGATTAGGTGGTGATGAATTTACCGTAGTACTCGAGCAGATGGAAGATCCTAGCGACATAGCGCGTGTAGCAGATAGCATTCTTGAAGCTCTGAGTCAGCAGCTTACGCCCACGAAAGGAGCCGGCCATCGAGTATCGGCATCGGTAGGTATTAGCGTGTATCCCGATCATGGTGAAGATGCGGATACGCTGATCAAACACGCTGATGTGGCGATGTATGCAGCGAAGTCTGCTGGAAAGGATCGCTACTTTTTTTATGAGCCCAAGTTATCGGACGCCTTGATTTTTCGTATGAACAAAGAGCTTGCCTTGCGCAAAGCGATTGAGAATGATGAATTTATCGTTCACTATCAACCAAGGGTCGATACCAAAACGGGGCGATTATGCAGCCTTGAGGCCTTAGTGCGTTGGCAGCACCCTGAACGCGGTTTAGTCATGCCTGCAGAATTTATCAGTTTGGCAGAAGAAACTGGATTGATTGTTCAATTGGGCGAGAGTGTTCTGCGAAAAGTCGGTGAGCAGATTTCGGTTTGGAGATCGCAGGGTGTGCGAGTCGTGCCAGTATCAGTCAACGTATCGCCACGCCAGTTACAGTTTGGCAGGACTGCAGCCTGTATCGCTGAAGTGCTCAAATCATTCGCTATTGAATCTCGACTATTAGAGGTTGAAATTACCGAATCCACGATGGTCGACAATACTCCAATAGTTCTACAAGAGCTTGAGTCGATTCAAAAATTAGGCGTGCGTTTAATGATTGATGATTTTGGTACCGGATATTCGTCCTTAGCACAGCTACATAGAATGGATGTAGATACGCTAAAAGTTGATCAGGCATTTACTCAAGCCTTATCGCGTGGTTCGGAAGGTGAGTTAATGTATAGAGCTATTGTTTCCATGGCTGCCGCATTAAAAATGTGCGTTGTAGCTGAAGGCGTGGAAACATTAGAGCAGCTACGCCTGCTACAAACTATCGGTTGTGATGAAGTGCAAGGTTTTATTATTTCGCGAGCAGTACCTGCGGCAGATATTATGCAACTCGTATCAAAAAATATCTTACCTCCATTTGATCGCGTCGGTCGATTAGTTGCTGTTGGTCCGCATTGATATTTTTGGATCATCTGATTTTATTTGCATCAGCCATTTAAGGCCAAGAAAAATCGGAAGCATGAATAGGCCATACGCTAAACTTCTTATCCATTCCAGCGCTGATACCGGAGTAAACCTAAAAGCCTCGGTCAGTGGAATGTAAGTGGTAATCGTTAGCAGTGCTAAGAAAGTCACAGCAAGAACCCAAATCGAAATCGGCGTGAAATGCGACCATAGATTTTTCCAATTCATATGAGCCGATCGTGTGGCGAGGATCAATACAGCATTCGCCGTCACCAACATCACAAAAGCGCAGGCGTTGGCAGAACTGGGTACTGCGAAATTCAGCATCCATGTGTAGTAAGCAAATACGCCGGCAGTCGTGAATGCTCCATACACAAGACTGCGTAGGACTTGCGGCGTACTGAGTAAGGTTTCGGTAATGCTGCGCGGCGGATGATCCATGATATCGGCGCTTGCTTCCTCCGCTTCAAACACCACCGAGCAGGCTGGGTCAATCACTAACTCAAGAAATGCAATATGGAGTGGAGCGAGAAAAAGGGGTAACCCCACTAACACCGGTAATAGCGCCAAGCCAGCGATAGGAACATGTACTGCCAACGTATATATCATCGCTTGTCGCATGTTAGTGAACGTACGGCGACCCTCACGAATGGCATGAACAATAGAATTAAAATCGTCGTGTAATAAGACGAGCGATGCCGCTTCTCGCGCCACATCCGTACCGCGCTGCCCCATCGCTATACCGATGTGAGCCGCTTTAAGTGCGGGTGCATCGTTAACGCCATCGCCGGTCATGGCAACGATTTCTCCTTGCGCTTTTAAACTTTCAACTAAAGCGAGTTTTTGGTGAGGTTTAACCCGCGCATATACATTCATGAGTTGAATGCGCGAATTCAGCTCAGCTTGATTCATAGCCGCGATTTCGTCGCCTGTTAAAACACCTGTTGGCTCGAGCCCTGCTTGACGCGCAATTGCGATCGCCGTGCGCGGATGGTCACCTGTAATCATAATCACCCGTATACCAGCGCGATGGCATTGCTCAACTGCTGAAGCTACCTCAGGCCGTAGCGGATCGGCGAGGGCTATCAAGCCTAGCCATTCGAAATCAAAGTCATGTTGTGTGTTCGGCCATGGAACATCGGTGGGATGTAATGCCTTTGCTACAGCTAATACGCGAAGACCACGCGTGGCGAGTGCTTCGGCTTGTTGCAGCACTACTTGTTCTTGTTCTGTAGAGAGATGGCATAGGGATGCTATAGCTTCAGGTGCACCTTTGGCTGCCACTAAATCATGCGTGTTATTTTCCATTCTCCATAAATGGGTCATTGCTAAAAGCTGTGGCGATAACTCATATTCTCGTGAGAGTATCCAGGTCAAATCTCTGCGATTATCATTGTGTAGTTGTTCGTCTGTAAGTCGATGAAAAGCTTTTTCCATGGGATCATGCGGTGAGATTTCACTCGCCAGTACAGCGTGCTCCAGTAATTCGTGAAACGCAGGCGCTAAAGATTGATGGGTTAAATCATTCGTAAATATCTGCTGACTCAAAATACATAGAGCTTCAACTTGCATGCGGTTTTGAGTCAGCGTGCCCGTCTTATCAACACAAAGTACCGTGGTTTCGCCCAGCGTTTCAATCGCATGCAACCGTCGGGTGAGTACGTGTTGCTTACCTAATCTGCGTGCTGCGAACGCAAAGAAAATAATCATAATGACAGCGAACTCTTGCGGTAGCAGCGCCATAGCTAGCCCGATACCGGCCAGCATCGCCTCAAGCCATCCACCGCGCAGCCACCAGAAAACTACCATCAATGACAAAGATAGAATGACGCCGATGACAGCTAATCGTTTCGTTAGCGAACTCATTTGCTCACGTAGCGGAGAAGCTTGAGGCTCAATCTCATCGAGTGACTGACCGATCTTTCCCATCTGTGTGTGCCGGCCAATGAGCGTCACCTTGACGACCCCCTGACCACTTACCACCAACGTACCGGCAAATACCGGTTGCTCAACGGTTTTTGATACCGGTTCGGATTCACCCGTAAGCATCGATTCGTCCAAGGATAATTCATGAGCTTGCAATAGTGTTCCGTCTGCAGCTACGCGATCGCCTTCAGCTAAAATCAGCACATCGTCTCGTACGACCTCGTGACCAGCAATACGATGCTCCAGACCATTCCTAATGACTAGTGCGCGTGGACTAGAGAGATCGCGTAAGGCAGCTAGTGCATTATCTGTTCGACGTTCCTGAAAAACTGTCATACCCATAATCACCAGTACGAAACCCAGTAACACCATGGCTTCGTTAGGATCGCCCGTTAGTAGATAGATTGCACCGGCCGCCAGCAGCAGTAAGAACATGGGCTCAAACAGCACGTCGCGAATCACGGCCATTAATGTACGGCGCTGACGTAGACCTAAGTCGTTACTTCCTTCTTCGAGCAATCGCTTCGCTGCGTTTTCGTCGGAGAGCCCAAGAAGGGGGGAATTAGTGTTTGAGGACTTGTGATCAGTCATTTACTAGTGTTAATTTATTGACTTTGGGTAACGGGGTGCGCAAAGTACGGCATCATAGTAAAAAGTAGTTTTGATAACCAATGAATTGTGACGGTTTAGTGACAATCATTCTTTGATAATAGGAGAAAGTATGTCTGGTTCCGAGTTTCACGTGCACGGTGCACATGAGCATGAAATGGAGCACGCATCTCATTCAAGTGGCTCGTCTAGCCTAGCAGTCGCCACTGCGATACTAGCAACCGTAGGAGCAGTCTTTTCTTATATGGGTGGCTATACCCAAGCCAATGCTGCGTTATTTAAAAACGATGCAGCGATCAAAAAAACAGAAGCTGCTAATCAGTGGAATTTTTATCAGGCCAAAAGTAGCAAACAGAATTTGTCAGAGCTGTCTGCTGAGCTGATGACTCAGTCAGACAAAAAGCAAAAATATCTGGACGCAGTTGAGCGCTATAAAACAGAGAAGCAAGAAATTAAGTTGAAGGCTGAAGCACTGGAGAAAGAATCTCTTAATTGGGATGAGCAATCTGAACATCAGATGCACCAACATCATCGCTGGTCACAAGCGACGACTAGTATTCAGGTTTCGATTGCTATGGCTGCTATCGCTTTGTTAACGCGTAGGCGCTGGATGGAATACATGATGTATGGGCTAGCTGCGATTGGCTTAGGTTTGGGTGCAATGGCGTATCTCCATGTTTAATCACATTATTTTGGAGCGCTCCCGATGAAGCTAAGTTTTCTTGGCGCAGCCGGCTGCGTTACCGGCTCAAAATATTTAGTCGAACATCAGGGGACGACTGTTTTAGTCGATTGTGGTTTATTTCAAGGCTATAAGAACTTACGTTTATTAAACTGGGATCCACTCCCCTTTGATGCCAGCCGTCTTGACGCCGTGGTTCTCACACACGCTCACCTTGATCATAGCGGTGCATTACCGCTATTGATACGCAACGGATTTCGCGGGGCAATCTATGCAACACCAGCGACCACTGAGCTATGTGGCTTGTTGTTACCTGATAGTGGGCATTTGCAGGAAGATGATGCGCGATTTGCAAATCGTCACAAGACAAGTAAACACAGTCCTGCTTTACCTTTGTATACCGAAGACGATGCGCGTAAGGCTCTGCGCTACTTCAAACCTTTAGAGCTAGATCACCAGGTTTCTGTTGGATCGCTAAAGCTACGGCTTCGTATGGCGGGTCACATACTAGGTGCGAGTTCAGCAGAGCTCACCACCGATCAAGGTAGTGTGCTGTTTTCAGGCGATATAGGCCGTCCTGATGATTTGGTAATGAAGCCACCAGCACCTATTGAACATGCTGATTATCTGATGGTTGAATCAACCTACGGCGATCGATTACATGACCCGAATGATGACGGTCGGGTTTTAGCCGATGTGATTACACGAACTGCAGCACGTGGTGGCATGGTATTGGTGCCGTCTTTTGCGGTTGGGCGTGCGCAGAATCTTTTGTATGAAATTTACCGACTAAAAAAAGCCGGACGCATACCTGATTTGCCTGTATTTTTAGATAGCCCGATGGCGATTGATTCGCTGCATATTTATACTAGACATCGTAACGAGCATCGTTTGTCTGTCGACGATTGCAAAGGCATGTCGACCGTTTCAAAAATTTGTCGCACGGTTGATGAGTCGCGTGCGTTAGATCAGCTGAGCTATCCCGCCATCATTATTTCGGCGAGTGGCATGGCAACCGGCGGTCGCATACTGCACCACTTGCGTATGATGGCGTCAGATCATAGAAACAGTGTTGTGTTTGCGGGGTATCAAGCAGGTGGAACCCGCGGCGCAAAGATGGTAGCCGGCGATAAGACGGTTCGTATTTTTGGTGAAGACATCACCGTTAATGCAGAGGTCGTGTCATTACCGAGTATGTCGGCGCATGCTGATGCTGGGCAATTGATAGATTGGATGAAGACGTTGAAGAAAAAGCCCATACATGTCTTTGTGACTCACGGTGAGCCAGCATCCGCAGATGCATTGCGTTTGCGAATTTCACGTGAATTGGGCTGGGATGTCAGTGTTCCCTTGCTGGGTCAGCGCGTCGAAATAAAAGGTTTGTAACATTTAGTAGGTACGTAATACGACACTTTATCGTTTGACCGTCATTGGGAAATCCGACATCAGCTTTTGACACAGTGCTTCCTTTCCCATAGAGGCCGCCTTGCTAGTAAACGCTGATTGACCTTGACTAAATAACTCCTTAGATGCAGGTTTGCCTTTTTTTTCCATGCATAGCTGTGAGTCTTGCTGAAATCGCCAAGCGTAATAAGTAAACCGGCATTCAGTGCGAGCTTTGGTAAACAAACCATCCATCTTAATTAAATCGTCACATCTATCAGCATGCGCGGTGCCTGCGCAAAGCAAAAGAATTAGCGCATAAATACGGCATGTTTTTGAAGAAAAAGGTTTACGAATCATAGTCTTATCTGATTTTTACCGAGGTTGTTGCCAAGGCCAGAGTTTATCTAAAACGCCTGAGCGCCACAGCCTAACTATTTCTGAATGTAACCGAGGGTAGCCAAATGTAACGTTTCTCTGCGAGTCGGAATGAGCGTCTTACGATGCATTCGCGTCAACGAATTAACGGTTTTATCTGAGACGCGCTAATTATCCACTCATGTATTCAAGGGAGTTATTATGAAAAAGCTAGTCTTGTTATCCAGCCTGATCCTCGCTTCTGCAGGTGCTTTTGCCGAAACTGCTAAAAGCGATGCGTCACCCGCCGCGCCGACTAAAGCTGCTGCGCATGATGCCACTAAGACCGCGCATGCTAAAGCCACGCACGGCAAAGACGCGGCAGCAAAATCTAAATCAACCGATACCAAGCCGGCTGAGATGGCGCCTGCCGACAAGGCCAAGTAAGTCAATTGGTAGTACCCCTCGTAGTGGTGAAGTAAATCCTTCCTTTAGGGATTGCAGCTCAAACGCCGCGATCCCTTTTTCTTTTCCTGTTTACTGAATGGGTAGTCAAATCGTCGATGTTTCGCGACTGGGATTACAATCCGGAATATGAACATCGATCACCCAATATTGTTGTCTATGCTGGATCTGGTTCCTGTACGTGAGGGCGCCAGTATTTCTGACGCACTTTGGCAGGCTCAGCGCACAGCGCAGCATGTGGAGCGCTTGGGCTTTACACGCTACTGGGTCGCGGAACATCACAATCTTCAAGGCGTGGCTAGTTCGGCGACAGCGGTTTTGGTAGGTCATATTGCGAGTGGTACGCAGCGCATCCGTGTTGGTTCAGGTGGGATTATGTTGCCTAACCATGCACCGCTGACAGTGGCGGAAGCTTTCGGTACCTTGGCTGAGCTGTACCCTGGGCGTATCGATCTAGGTTTGGGGCGTGCACCCGGAACAGATTCGATAACGATGCGAGCCTTGCGTCGCGATCGTGTCGAAACAGAGGATGATTTCCCGCGCGATGTGGCCGAATTACAAGCTTTACTGGCACCGACTGTGCTGGGTCAGCGAGTCGTCGCCTTACCGGGTGCCGGTACGCAAGTGCCGATATGGCTGCTGGGCTCGAGTTTGTTTTCTGCCGCACTGGCGGCTGAACGTGGCTTGCCCTTTGCGTTCGCATCGCATTTTGCGCCACGTTTTTTAATGCAGGCGATCAGTTTGTATCGCAGCCGTTTCCAACCTTCGGAATCCTTGCAAAGTCCTTATGTGATGATAGGCGTGCCTTTGGTTGCTGCGGAAACGGATGAGCGGGCACATTATCTTGCTAGCAGCGTGTTTCAACGCATTTTGGGAATACTCACTGGTCATAGACGTCCGTTG